>NZ_JBHYVB010000236.1:10502-16283 GCF_042750115.1 Streptomyces sp. NPDC059455 | reverse complement strand
GGGAGACGACCAGACCCTTGACGTCCTGGGCCAGCAGATTGTCGATGTCGGTGATCTGTTTGCTCGGGTCGTTGTCGGAGTTGACCGTCGGCAGCACCCGTACGCCCGCCTTCCTGGCCTGCTCCGGGACGGCGTCGTTGTACGCCTCCCAGAAGGGCGAGGTCAGCAGCGGCAGCACCACGCCGACCTCGCCCTTGTCCGCGCCCCCGCCGCAGCCCGCGGCGGCCGGGCCGCACAGCAGGAGCAGGGCCGCGGTGGCGGTGGTGAGGCGGTGGGGCATGGGGTCTCCGGCATTCGCGATGAATACCCCATATCAACACAGAACGGGCGGCAGGGAGGGGAAAGTCGACCCTTGACAACCGTCCGGTGTACGCCTGAGGATCGCGGCGTGAACTTGTCAGACAGCCAGACAGGTGGCTCCGGATTCGCCTCCCCTCGTCGTATCAGCGCGATGGAAGCGGTTCTCACCCACCTCCGGGAAGCGATCGAGCGCGGCGATTACGCGGTGGGGGACAAACTCCCCTCCGAGGCCGAGCTCTGCCGTCGCCTGGAGGTGAGCCGGCCGGTGCTCCGCGAGGCCCTCAGGGCCCTGCAGACCATGGGGCTGACCGCCTCGCGCACCGGCAAGGGCACCTTCGTCATCTCCAGCGGTCCGGTGGAGGACCCCACCTTCGGCGACTACGCCGCGAGCGACCTGCTGGAGGTGCGCCGGCACATCGAGATCCCGGTGGCGGGCTACGCGGCCCTGCGCCGCTCCGCCGAGGACCTCGACCACCTGTCCCATCTGCTGGAGCGGATGGAGCGGGAGACCGACACCACCGCATGGGTGGCGATGGACACGCTGTTCCATCTCGCCGTCGCCCAGGCGGCCCAGAACCCGGTCTTCCGGCGGGTCATCGAGGAGATCCGCGATGCCCTGGCCCGGCAGTCGGCATTTCTCAACGAACTCGGCGGCCGCCGCGAGCAGTCGAACCGGGAGCACCGGGCGATCGTCGAGGCGCTCGCCGACGGGTCCGAACACGACGCGGTGGAGGCCATGTCCCACCACCTCGAACGCGTGGAAACCACCCTGACCTCCATCGTTCGGCCCGCTGCGGCGGACAGCCGGACGACAGCACCGACGGAAGGCGGACAGCAGGCGTGAGCGAGCAGTCCCTCCGGCAAGAAGACCGCCCACAGCACCAGGCCGGGAGCCCCGCGCATGTGGACGCGGGCGACGCCGGTTACAGCAAGTCCCTCAAGGCCCGGCACGTCAACATGATCGCCATCGGCGGCGCCATCGGCACCGGCCTCTTCCTCGGCGCCGGCGGGCGGCTCAAGGACGCCGGGCCGTCGCTGGCCCTGGCGTACGCGGTCTGCGGCGTCTTCGCCTTCCTGGTCGTACGCGCCCTGGGCGAGCTGGTGCTGCACCGGCCCTCCTCCGGCGCGTTCGTCTCCTACGCCCGTGAGTTCCTCGGCGAGAAGGGTGCCTTCGTCGCGGGCTGGATGTACTTCCTGAACTGGGCCACCACCGGGATCGCCGACATCACGGCCGTGGCGACGTACACCCACTACTGGGGGATGTTCACCGAGATCCCGCAGTGGGCGATCGCCCTGATCGCGCTCGCCGTGGTGCTCACGGTCAATCTGATCTCGGTCAAGATCTTCGGCGAGCTGGAGTTCTGGTTCGCGATCATCAAGGTCGGCGCGCTCGTCGTCTTCATGGCGATCGGCATCTTCCTGCTGGTCACCCGCGAGCAGGTGGCCGGTGGCAGCACCGGCCCCAGCCTGATCACCGAGCACGGCGGCGTCTTCCCGCACGGTGTCCTGCCGATGCTGCTGGTCATCCAGGGCGTCGTCTTCGCCTACGCCTCCGTGGAGCTGGTCGGCGTGGCCGCGGGCGAGACCGAGAACCCCGAGAAGATCATGCCCAAGGCGATCAACTCCATCATGTGGCGCGTGGCCCTGTTCTACGTCGGCTCCGTGGTGCTGCTCTCGATGCTGCTGCCCTCCGGCTCCTACTCGGGCGACGAGAGCCCGTTCGTCACCGTGCTGTCCAAGATCGGCGTCCCGGCGGCCGGCGGCGTGATGAACCTCGTCGTGCTCACCGCCGCGATGTCCAGCCTCAACTCCGGGCTGTACTCCACCGGCCGGATCCTGCGCTCGATGGCGATGTCCGGCTCCGCGCCCAAGTTCACCGGCGCCATGAGCCGCACCCATGTGCCCTACGGAGGCATCCTCCTCACCTCCTTCTTCTGTGTGCTGGGCGTGGGCCTGAACTATGTGGTGCCGAGCGAGGCGTTCGAGATCGTGCTCAACTTCGCCGCGATCGGCATCCTCTCGACCTGGGCCGTGATCATGCTCTGTCATCTGCTGTTCTGGCGGCGCGCCCAGGCCGGCCAGGTCAGCCGTCCCGGCTACCAACTCCCGGGCTCCCCGTACACCGAGATCGTCACCCTGGGCTTCCTCGCCTCCGTCCTCGTCCTGATGTGGGCGGACGGCGGCCCCAGTCGGCTGACCGTCATGGCGCTTCCGGCGATCGTGGCGGCGCTGGTCATCGGCTGGTACGTGGCCCGCAGCCGGATGAAGGACCCCTCGTGAGCCCATACTGAGGAATCGTTTCTCCTGCACGGCCGTACCACCCGGACGCCCTCTCCCTCCACCACCACCCGGAGGAATCCCACCCCGTGAACACCCTCGACCACGAGAGCACCACCATGAACACCCCCCTCGGACGGACCGACGACGCGACCCGCCGTACCCCGGCCGAGCCCCCCGCCATCCGTGCACCCCGCCATGTGCCGCTCGCCCATGTGGTGCGCGGCGGGGCCATCGAGGGCGTCCACCACGGCTCGGTCGTCGTCCTGGCAGCCGACGGCCGGGTCGCCTTCCAGGCCGGCGACATCGACGTGGCCTGCTACCCGCGCTCCGCGCTCAAGCCCGTCCAGGCCGTCGGCCTGCTGCGGGCCGGGCTGCCGCTGGACGGGGAGCTGCTGTCGCTCACCGCCGCCAGCCACTCCGGCCAGCCGCGCCATCTGGACGGCGCCCGCCGCATCCTCGACCGGGCCGGGCTCACCGAGACCGACCTCCGCAACACCCCGGACCTGCCGTACGGTGCCGCCGAACGCGACGCCTGGCTGCGCGACGGCGGCGAGCCCACCCGGCTCGCCCAGAACTGCTCCGGCAAGCACGCCGCGATGCTGCTCACCGCCCAGCTGCGCGGCTGGCCGCTGGAGGACTACCTCGACCCGGCCCATCCGCTGCAGCGGATGATCGCCGAGACGGTTGAGGACCTCACCGGGCAGGGCGTCGCCCGGGTCTCGGTCGACGGCTGCGGCGCACCGCTGTTCTCCGTCTCCCTGCGCGGGCTCGCGACGGCGGCCGCCCGGATCGCCTCCGGCGCCATGGACACCCCCGAGGGCCGGGTGGCGGCCGCGCTGCGCGCCCACCCGGACATGGCGTCCGGCACCGACCGGGACGTGGCCCGGCTGATGCGCGCCGTACCGGGCCTGATCGCCAAGGACGGCTTCGAAGGCGTGCAGATCGCGGCGCTGCCTGACGGCCGGGCCGTCGCCGTGAAGATCGCCGACGGTGCGGACCGCGCCCGGATGCCGGTGACCGCCGCGGCCCTCGTCCACTGCGGGATCGACCCCGGTGTCCTCGCCGAGTTCGCCACCACGCCGGTGTACGGCGGCGGGGCCGCCGTCGGCGGTGTGCACCCCACCGACGTCCTGGCCCCGCCCACCGCCTGACCCCGCCCACCCTCACCAGGAACCGAGGAAGACCGCACACCATGAGCGCCACCGGCCATCGCCGCGAACACGACCTGCTCGGCGACCGCGACGTCCCCGCCGACGCCTACTGGGGCATCCACACCCTGCGCGCCGGCGAGAACTTCCCCATCACCGGCACCTCCATCTCCGCCTATCCGCACCTGATCAGCGCCCTGGCCGCCGTCAAGGAGGCCGCCGCCCGCGCCAACGAGGACCTCGGGCTGCTCACCACGGAGAAGGCCGACGCCATCGCGGCCACCTGCCAGGAGATACGCCGAGGCGCCCTGCACGACCAGTTCATCGTCGATGTGATCCAGGGCGGCGCCGGGACCTCGACCAACATGAACGCCAACGAGGTGATCGCCAACCGGGCGCTGGAACTCCTCGGCCACGAGAGGGGCGACTACGCCCACCTCCACCCCAACGAGGACGTCAACCTCAGCCAGTCCACCAACGACGTCTACCCGACCGCCGTCAACGTCTCCACGATCATCGCCGTCCGTGAGCTCCACGCGGCCATGGAGACGCTGCGCCAGGCGTTCGCCGCCAAGGCCGAGGAGTTCCGCGAGGTCCTGAAGATGGGGCGCACCCAGCTCCAGGACGCGGTGCCCATGACACTGGGCCAGGAGTTCTCGGCGTACGCCGTGATGCTGGAGGAGGACCAGAGCCGGCTGCTGGAGGCCGCCACCCTGGTGCACGAGATCAACCTCGGCGCGACCGCCATCGGCACCGGACTCAACGCCCCCAAGGGCTACGCCGAGGCCGCCCGCCGCCACCTCGAGGCCATCACCGGACTGCCGCTGGTCACCGCCGCCAACCTGGTGGAGGCCACACAGGACTGCGGCGCGTTCGTCCATCTGTCGGGCGTCCTCAAGCGCATCGCCGTCAAGCTCTCCAAGAGCTGCAACGACCTGCGGCTGCTCTCCTCGGGCCCGCGGGCCGGCTTCAACGAGATCAACCTGCCCCCGGTGCAGGCCGGTTCCAGCATCATGCCCGGCAAGGTCAACCCGGTGATCCCCGAGGTGGTCAACCAGGTCGCCTTCGAGGTGATCGGCAACGACGTCGCCATCACGATGGCCGCCGAGGCCGGACAGCTCCAGCTCAACGCCTTCGAGCCGATCATCCTGCACTCCCTCTCGGAGAGCGTCACCCATCTGCGCGCCGCCTGCCTGGTGCTGGCCGAACGGTGCGTCGCGGGCATCACCGCCAACACCGAGCGGCTGCGCACCTCCGTGGAGAACTCCATCGGCCTGGTCACCGCGCTCAACCCGTACATCGGCTACAGCGCGGCCACCAGCATCGCCAAGGAGGCCCTCGCCACGGGCCGCGGCGTGGCCGAACTCGTCCTGGAGAAGGGCCTGCTGCCCGCCGACCGCCTGGCCGAGGTGCTGCGCCCGGAGGAGGTGGCCGGGCAGCCCTCAGGGCTCCGTTCGTAGCCGCGCGACTTCTGGAGCCGAGCTGTGGGGGAGGAGTTCGGTGGGGTGGTCCGGGCTTGCCACGTCGATGCGGACGCTGTCGGCGATGCGGTAGGGGCGGTGCGCCAGCACCGCCCCCACACGTCCGCGCAGCCGGGACATCGCGGCCCGTACGGTCACCGTCCGCGTCGGGTCCCCGAACAGGTCCTGGGCCAGCTGGGCCGCCGTGCGCCCCTCGGGGTGCGCGGCGAGCACCAGCAGCACCTCGGCCTGGCGGGCGCTGAGCTCATGGGTCCAGGTGCCCGAGGGGGCCGAGAAGGTCAGGGACCAGCGGTGCGGATGGCGTACGTCCAGCAGCAGATCGCCCCAGTCGGCCGGACCGCCCCCCTCGGAGGTGCCGCCGTCCAGCACCCGCAGCAGATGGCCGCCGGGCAGCGGCTCCACCGCGCACGCGCCGAGCGCGGGCAGCCACACCGGCCCGTCGTACGGCGCCTTCGGCAGCAACAGCCGGCGCTCGCACGGGGTGACCCCCGTGACCCCGGCGATCCAGCCGACCAGCTAGAGCAACACCGCCTTGCCCTTGATCCGCCCCACCATCCGCGCGGCGAACCCGG
>NZ_JBHYVB010000236.1:0-10492 GCF_042750115.1 Streptomyces sp. NPDC059455 | reverse complement strand
GTGGGCTGCTTCAGTTGTTTATATTAGACAGCCCCGGTGACCCCGGCGATCCAGCCGTGCTGGTCGACCACGACGGCCTTGCCGTGGATCCGCGCCAGCAGCGGCGCGGCGACCGCGCGCAGGCCCTCCAGCTCCCGGCTGTGGGCGAGGCGCAATTCGCCCTCGGCCCACCGGGCGGTCGCGGTGACCAGGGAGAGCACCGTCGGATGGGCGGTTCCGGCGGGGCCGCTGACGTCGATGACGCCCAGCAGCCGTCCGTCGCGCGGGTCGTGGACCGGGGCGGCGGCGCAGCTCCAGGCGTGGAAGGCGCTCACGAAGTGCTCCGCCGAATGCACCCGTACGGGGGACTTCACGGCGAGCGCGGTGCCGATTCCGCTGGTCCCGGCGACGTCCTCGGCCCAGTGCGAACCCTCCACGAGCGCGATGCCGTCGGCCTGCCGACGCACCCCCCGATGGCCGTCGATCCACAGGATCCGGCCCTCCGCATCGGCGATGATCATGATGTGCGCGGCCGCCTCCGCCGCGTCCAGCAGCCCGTTGTGCAGGGTGGGCAGCACCTCGGCCAGCCGGGTCTGCCGCCGTCGGCGCTCCAGTTCGTCCAGGCCCAGCGGCCGTGGCGCGCGGCCGTGGTCCGGGTCGAGGCCCAGGCGCAGCATCCGGTCCCAGGAGGCGCCGATCACCGGGCGGGCGGGCAGCGGAAGCCGTCCCCGGCTCAGCGCCGCCTCGCGGATCACCGCCATGAGACGGGCCGATTCGGCGGGGCTCAGCGCGGCCAGGGGACTGGCGTCGCGTGGGTGCTGGGTACGCATGGATGGCAGCCTTCAGCCTCTGCTGAGCGGGGCTTCGTTGCTCCGCGATTGTAGTGAAGAGGCGCGGCGGGGGCTGCGGTCGTGAAGCGGGGGAGAGGCGACCACGACGATGCGAGCAGCCCTTCGGGCCATGGCTCCTACAGGGCGGGCCCGGCCAGTTCGGCCCAGATGGTCTTGCCCGTGGCGGTCTGCCGGGTACCCCAGCTCTCGGTCAGCTGGGCCACCAGCAGCAGTCCGCGGCCGCCCTCGTCGAAGGCGCGGGCGCGGCGCAGATGCGGTGCGGTGGCGCTGCCGTCGGAGACCTCGCAGATCAGGGCCCGGTCATGGATCAGCCGCAGCCTGATGGGCGGGGTGGCGTGCCGGATGGCGTTGGTGACCAGCTCGCTGACCACCACCTCCATGGTGAAGTCGGCCTCCTCGAAGCCCCACGCGGCCAGCCGTTCGGCGGCCTCCCGGCGGGCTCGGGCCACCACGGCCGGGTCGTCCGGCAGCTCTCAGGTGGCCACGCTGTCCGCGTCCAGCCCCCGGGTGCGGGCCAGGAGCAGGGCGATGTCGTCGGTGGGGTGGCCCGGCAGCAGCTTGGCCAGCACCGCCTGGCAGAGGCCGTCCAGGGAGGCGGCGGGCCGGCGAGGGTGGAGCGCAGGGTGTCGATCGCCTTGTCGACATCCGTTCCGCGGGACTCGATCAGCCCGTCGGTGTAGAGGGCCAGCAGGCTGCCCTCCGGCAGTTCGAGCTCGAGCGTCTCGAACGGCAGGCCCCCCAGCCCCAGCGGCGGCCCGCTGGGCAGGTCGAGAAGGGTGGCGGTGCCGTCGGGCGTCACCAGCACGGGCGGCGGATGCCCGGCCCGCGCCAGTGAGCAGCGGCGGGAGACCGGGTCGTAGACCGCGTACAGACAGGTGGCGCCGACCTGGGCGTTGGTCACCCCCACCGCCTCTGCCGCGCCCGCACCACCGTTGTCGTTCTCCGTCTCGTCCGACAGATGGTTGATCAGATCGTCCAGATGGGTGAGCAGCTCATCGGGGGCGAGATCGACGTCGGCGAGGGTGCGCACCGCCGTCCGCAGCCGCCCCATCGCCGCCGACGCCCGTACGCCATGGCCCACCACATCGCCGACGACCAGGGCGACCCGCGCGCCCGACAGCCGGATGACGTCGAACCAGTCGCCGCCCACCCCGGACCGGGAGTCGGCCGGACGATAGCCGGAGGCGACTTCCACGGCGGCGCTCGGGGGCAGGGTGCGCGGCAGCAGACTGCGCTGAAGGGCCAGCGCGGTGTGCCGCTCATGGGTGTACCGCCGGGCGTTGTCGACGCAGACGGCGGCCCTGGCCGTCATCTCCTCGGCGAGCAGCAGATCGTCCTGTTCGAACGGCTCGGGGCGGCGGTGCCGGGAGAAGGTGGCCACGCCGAGGGTGGTGCCGCGGGCCCGTAGCGGAACGGCCATCGTCGAATGGAGCCCGAACCGGTGGATCATGGCGGCCCGCTCCGGGGCCTCGTCGGCACACCGGGCGACGGCGGGGTCGGTGACCCGGTTCAGCATCGCCCGCTCGGCCTTCAGACACTCGGCCGCGGGGGAGAACTCGGGGTAGGCCGCCACCTGCCCCGGCTCCAGTACGGCCTCCGGGCAGCCCGCGAAGACCGACCGGCAGGCGACCCGGCGCAGCAGCACATGGCCGCCCGGCGGGCCGGGGCGCGGTTCGCCGCCGTCGTGCACCGCGGGCAGCAGATCGACCGTGACGAAGTCGGCGAGCTCCGGGACGGCCACATCGGCCAGCTCCTGTGCGGTCCGGTCGATGTCCAGGGTGCTGCCGATCCGCACGCTGGCCTCGTTGAGCAGTGTCAGCCGCTGCCGGGCGGTCAGCTGGGCGGTGGTGTCGTGAGCGGACAGCATCACGGCCGCCGCCCGGCCCTCGTCGTCCAGCAGCGGGGCGACGGCGGCGGACCAGGCAAGCGGGCGGGGGTGGCCGGGCATGGGCGTGGCCAGCTCCAGCCGCTGCCCCTCGCCCGTCTCCAGCGCCCGCCGCATCGTCCGCTCGACCGACTCGGCCTCGGGGCCGGGCAGGATCTCCGGGATCCGCAGCCCCCGCATCTCCTCCTGCGCCAGGCCCATCACCCGCTCCAGGTCGCGGTTGGCCCAGCGCAGCCGCAGCCCGGTGTCGTAGACCGCCATCGTGCAGGGGCCCTCGAGGAAGGAGCGCCGCATCAACTCGTCGTCCCGGGCGGTGTCCCCGGCGCGCGGTACGGCGGAGACGATCAGCCACTCGGGGGCCCCGGCGGACGAGGTGCGGCGGTGCGCCAGCAGCCCCAGCTCCACGGTGGAGCCATCGCGGCGCAGCAGGGTGACCCGCCCGTTCAGCCGGGCGGGCGGGGAGGGGGAGCGCAGCGCGGCCGGCACGTCGGCGCGGGCGGGCGAGGAGTCGTGGAGCAGCTCGGCCGCGGGCCTGCCCACGATCTCGGCGGGGCGGTAGCCGAGCAGCCCGCGGGCCGCCTCGTTCCACCGGGTGACGATGCCGTGCTCGTCGACCGTGGCCTTGGCGGTGGCCCCCTCGCCGAGGAGATCGCCCGACCGGACGGACCACTCGTCCCGCGGGGTGTCCGGTCGCGTCATGCCGTCATCTCACCTTTGCCCCGGTCGTCCGCCGTGGGCGAGGTGCCGGCTCCACCGTGGCGCCCTTGGCGGAGAGTGAACCAATGGTCGCGTCTTCAAGTATGCCCACGGTGAGAGGGGTCGGCACATGGGGCGTGGCCCGCGCATGATGGTCGGGAGCCGGCTGTCACTCGCTGCTGGTACTGTCCCGGATCACAGCGAAACGAACAGAAGTTCTGCAAGGGGTGGGGTTTATGGACATGGTCGTACATGGGGGACATGGCAGGGGTGTCCGTGCGGCCGGTACCGTGCTCACCGCCGTGCTGCTGTGCGGCGGCGCGGTCGGCTGCGGATCGTCCGGTGCGGACGGGAAGTCCGAGGGCAAGGCGGGGGAGAAGTCCTCGGAGCAGGTTCGGTTGGCCCCGGCGGCGGCCGTGCGCGCGGCTGCCAAGAAGAGCGAGAAGCTCACCTCGTTCCGCTACCGGATGAGTGGCCGCACCCCCGAGGACGGGCGGATCGAGGGCGAGGCGGCGATGAGCACCAAGCCGCTCGCCGTCAGCATGAAGATGCGCGCGGTCGGTCAGGGCTCGGACGCGGCGGTGGAGATCCGGATGCTCGGCGGGGTGATGTACCTCGACGGGGGCAAGGAGGCCGCCGCCGGGCTGGACGGCAAGAGCTGGCTCAAGCTGGACCTCGGGGCGCTGGGCGAGAAGGCGACCGGCGCGCTGGCCGGCGGTTCGCTCTCCCGCCAGGCCGACAAGAACCCGGCCGACGAGTCGGCCTTCCTCTCCGGCGCCGACGATGTGAAGCGGCTCGGCGAGGAGACCATCGACGGGGTGCGGACGACGCACTACCGGGGCACCCTCAGCCTCCGCCAGATGCGCGCGAGCCTGAAGGGCGAGGACGCGGCGACCCGCGAGCGCCGCGCGAAGAACCTCAAGGCGTACGAGGGGATGGGGGTCGACCGGCTGTCCATGGACATGTGGATCGACCCGGACGGCCACACCAAGCGGTTCCGCGTCCGCGGCGAGGGGGACAAGGGCCCGCTCGACATGACCATCACCTTCTCGGCCCTCAATGAGCCGGTCACGGTGAAGGCGCCGCCGGCGAACCGGACCATGGACCTCTCCGAGCTGGCGCGGGGGGCCGAGGGCTGATCCGGCGGGGGCGCCTTCACCTGCAGTAGGCGGCGCGGCGGGGTCAGGCGCCCGGTGTGCCCGCCCCGGCCGTGCGGGCCGAGTCGTCCTCCACCCGTGCGCCGGGCAGCCGGTGCCGGGCGGCTGGTGCCGGGCGGCGATGAGGGTGGCGTCCACATCCCGCGTCCCGGACGCCGGGCGGGTACCCCCAAGGCCGGAGGCCAGGTACGTGTTCCATCCAACAGCGCCCGCGGGCGAACCGGCCGCCGCCTACGCCGGGCCCTCGGCCACGATCAGCGCCGAGGCGGCCCGGGAGTGCAGCGAGTCCGGGGTGGTGAGCTGCTGCCCGGCCCGCTCCAGCAGCTCCGCGAGGCGGCCCGTCCGCAGCCGGGTGTCATGGACGGCCACCGCGAGCAGCGAGCGCCACAGCAGCGCCTTGCCCTCCATACCCATCCGGAGCGCCTCCAGCCCCACCAGCGTGTTCACCCCGGTGCGCCGCCGCGGCCGGCTGCCCGGCGCCAGCCGCGCCGTGCGCTCGGCCGCCCGCGACGCGCGGAGCCTGCCGCGGCGGACGGGGACGTCGAGCGAGGCCATGCACCACAGCAGCGACCTGCGGTCCTGGACGAACTCCGCGGTGAGCCTCGTCAGCTCGCCGCCGTTGGCCGAGTGCCGGTGTCCGCGATTCATCCGGCGGGCCGGCCCGACCGCCGCCGTGGCCGCCACCAGATGGTCGTTGAGATAGATCCCGAGCCACGGCGGCGGGTGGATGCCGCCGGAGCGGGTCGCGGCCGGTACAGCCATGGTCGTCCTCCCGACGCCGGGCCCCGAGCAGCGCTGTCAGGACTCCGACGGGTACCCGCCGGGAGGACTCCCAAGAGACGGCCGCCGCGGAGCCGTGTCCCGGGCCGCGGCCAGGGCGCGCCGGTGCAGGTCTTCGAGCGCGTCCAGCACGACCGTGGACTCGTGCCACTCCAGCCACAGCCCCGCCCGGGTGGCCAGGTCGAGCAGGATCGCGGTCTCCGCGTCGGTCAGGCTGTGCCTGGCCTTGGGCACATGGACCGAGAACACCCCGACGACCTCGCGGGAGGCGCCGGTCATGGGGATGCTGTGCGCGGTGCGGGAGCCGGTGGCCAGGATGACCTCGCGGGCGGTGTCGGAGAAGACACGGTCGGTGGAGATGTCCGACACCACCGGCCGGGCGCGGGCCGCCGCCAGCGCACACGCCGTCTCGCCCTCGTCGACATGGGAGAAGAAGTCGATGAACTCCCTGTCGAGGCCGTGGTGCTGCTCCATCCGCAGCCCGGCCGGGTCCGCCAGCTGCAGATCCCCCATGTCGGAGCCCACCACCTCCATGGCCCGGTTCAGCACCCGCTTCACCACCGTGGAGCGGTGGACCTCACCGGGCCGCACATCCGGCAGGAACGGCAGCGCGGGAGCCTCCCCGCGGGTGCGCTCCGGAAACCACAGCGGGCTGCCGGGGGCGGGCCGCTCCATGCGCAGCAGCGCGGCCGCCAGGGTCCGCAGTTTCACGTTGTGCGTCTGTGAGCTGCGCTTGAGCAGGGTGAACGCGGTCTGCTCCGTGGGCAGCCGATAGCGCTCCCACAGAACGCCCTGCGCCTGTGCGATCAGCGGGTGCGAGCGCAGTTTGGCGCGCAGATCGACGGTCTCCCGGCGCAGCCGTATCACCTCCGACACCGCCGTCCGGTCGCCGTCGCGCGCGGAGGTGTCCGCCCCCGCCGCCGTTCCGCCGCAGGCGGCGACGGCCGACTCCACCGTGGCGTACATCCGGATCGTGCCGTCCACCAGCACCGTCCGCAGCAGCCGCGCCACCTCGTCGGCGGCCCCGGCCAGGAGCAGCGGGGCACCGGCCTCGGACAGGGACCGCGCACAGCGCAGCAGACCCCGCACCCCCTCCGCCGTGATCTCCCGGACCCGTGAGAGATCCACGATCACGGCGGCGCCGAGTCTCTCCCGGCCGACCTGCCGCGCGCCCATGAACACGGGGTGATCCGGCCGGTCGAGGCCCCCTTCGGGGCGCAGCAGCCATGCCGCGCCCCCGGATGCCGAACCCGGCACCGGGTGCGGTCGCTCGTCCGGCGCGTTCCTCCGCACGCCCCGGTCGTCGTTCCCGCCCGTCGCATCGATCTCGCGCATCTCCGCCTCGTTCCGCATTCCGTCCGCAGGGGGTTCGGTCCGGGGGAGTACCCCGGACCGAGCCATACCTTGGTCAGACGAGCGGAATGAGTCAACGCGGGCCCGGCGCGGTCAACGCGGCCCCGGCGCGCGCATGGCGTGCAGCGGTCCGCGGTGCAGCGGCGTCGTGCGCCACCGCGCGGTGAAGACGCGGTCCGCGAGGGAGCAGCTGACCACCAGGTGGTGCGGGGTCTCCAGGAACGCGATGTCCACGGTCAGCGTGTCCGGGTCCGTCCAGCCCCCGCTCACCGCCGTGGGAACGGGCGCCTCCGGCCCGGCGTGCACCCGCCACCCCGCGCCGTCGAACCCCAGGTCCAGCCGGGACGCCCGCTCGGCCAGCGAGACGGCCCAGCCACCGGAGCCGTCCTCGGCCACGGTGACCCCCGTCAGGGTCGGCTGGTCCACGCAGACGCCGCCTTCGGGGGTGAATTCCGCGCCGGACCAGGCGCCGGGGTCCGAGAGCGGCGCCGGCTTCGCCGCCAGCGGCGGCAGGGCGAGCCGGGACAGCCGCCGCTCCAGCGCGGCGTCGTCGTCCTCGCGGCCGGTGAGCGGCGCGTCGCCGAACGCGGGCAGCAGATGCTCCCAGACCGCGTCCAGAACGGCCTGCATCCGCTCGGTGTCCGCCGTTGTGGCGATCACCACATCGTGCTCGGGCAGCACCAGGCAGAACTGCCCGAATGCCCCGTCGCCCCGGTACCCGTGCCGGGACATCCAGAACTGGAGTCCGTACCCCCGCCGCCAGTCCGGCCCCGAGCCGCCCGCCATGGGCTCCTCGGTCGGGATCCACAGCCGGGTCGCGTTCTCGACCCAGGAGGCCGGAAGCAGCCGCTCGCCCTCCCACTCACCGCCCCGCAGATACAGCAGCCCCAGCCGGGCGATCGCGTCGGTGGCCGCGAACAGCCCGCTGAAGCCGAGGTCGCGCCCGGCCGGCACCTGCAGCCAGGCAGCCTCGCCGATACCCAGCGGATCGAACAGGCGCGGCCGCAGATACTCCGTCAGCGACTGCCCGGTCACCCGCTGGACGATCGCGGCGAGCGTGTACGTGGCGGGCTGGTTGTACGCGAAGACGGTGCCCGGCGCGCGATCCGGCGGCAGCCGCAGGAAGCCGCGCACGGGCTCCTCCGGGTCCAGCCCGAACGCCCGCTCCAGCGTCTCCTCGAGGTGCCCGCTGGCCATGGACGCGACATGGCGTACGAGCATGGCGCGGCTGCCCGGGTCGGTGATCTCCGCCTCGAACTCGGGGAAGTACGAGATCACGGGAGCGTCGAGGTCCAGCAGCCCCTCGGCGGCGGCCAGCCCCGCCGCCGTGGAGGTGAAGCTCTTGCTGAGGGAGTAGAGCAGATGCGGCCGCTCGGCGGTGTACGGCGCCCACCAGCCGGAGGCGATCAGCCGGCCGTGGCGCAGGATCATCAGACTGTGCGGCTCGATCTCCGGCGCGCCCTCGACGGCGTCGAGGAAGGCGTGGACGCCCCGCGCGTCCACGCCCTCGGCGGCGGGGGTGCTGGTGGGCAGCGGATGAGCACTCATCAGACGGGTCCTCGTGGGGTCAGGGGTGGGCTGCGCCAACCCTCCCCGGCGGGGCGGCGGGTGTCCAGAGGGTTTTGTGCCGCCCGGCCGGGCGGAGGGCGCGGCTGTGGCGGGCCGCGGGCCCGTTGAGAGGATCGGCGGTGACGGATCGCCGGTGATCCGCGAACGCACCAGACACCGGAAGGAACGAACACCTCGTGACCGACTCCGTGACCGATCGCGTGACCGACGACGACGCCGTGCTGACGCGCGTCGAGGGCCGCGCCGGACATATCACCCTCAACCGGCCCCGCGCCCTCAACGCCCTCACCCATCCGATGGTGACCAGGATCGCCGAGGCCCTCACCGCCTGGGAGCGGGACCCGGCCGTATCGGCGGTGGTGATCGACGGGGCGGGGGAGCGCGGGCTGTGCGCGGGCGGCGACATCCGCCTGATCCACCAGGACGTGACCTCGGGCGGCGGCGCGGCCTCGCGGGCGTTCTGGCGCGACGAGTACACGCTCAACGTCCGGATAGCCCGCTACCCCAAGCCCTATGTGGCCCTGATGGACGGCATCGTGATGGGCGGCGGCGTCGGGATCTCGGCCCACGGCGGCGTACGTGTCGTGACCGAGCGCTCCCGGGTGGCCATGCCCGAGACCACGATCGGCTTCGTACCGGACGTCGGCGGCACCCATCTGCTGGCCCGCGCACCGGGCGAACTCGGGACGCACCTGGCGCTCACGGGAGCTTCGGTGGGCGCCGCCGACGCCCTGCGCTGCGGACTGGCCGACCATGTCGTCCCCTCCGGGCAACTGCCCGCGCTGACCCGGGACCTGGCCGCGGAGCCGGTGGCGGACGTCCTGCCCCGGTACGCCGTCGAGGCCCCGGCCGGGACCCTGGACGGCCAGCGGGAGTGGATCGACCAGTGCTATGCGGCGGACACCGTCGAGGAGATCGTGGACCGGCTGATGGCGGTCGGGGAACCGGCAGCCAAGGAGACCGCCGAGACCCTCCTCGCCAAGTCCCCCACGGCGCTGAAGGTGACGCTGGCCGCCGTCCGCGGGGCCCGGGCGCTCGGCTCGCTGGAGCGCGTCATGGAGCAGGAGTACCGCGTCTCCTGCGCGGCCCTTTCCCGCCCTGACCTCGTCGAGGGCATCCGCGCCCAGGTGATCGACAAGGACCGCCGCCCCCGCTGGACCCCGGCGGCTCTCGCCGAGGTCACGGACGCGCAGGTGGCCGGTTTCTTCGTGCCGCCCATCGACGGTGATCTTCGCCTCGGCGACGCTCCGTAGCCGGACGCTCCGTCGGCGTCGATGGGCCGACCATCGGCGTCGACGGCTGAAATAGTGTGCCAAGCGGCACACTTCAGCGGGGTAACCCAATCCGGCAGCCGGTCACCAACTGCTCTTGGTCACGCCGGGGAGTTCACCGGCGTGTGCCATCTCGCGCAGCCGGATGCGGGACAGCCCGAAGGCGCGTAGATGGCCGCGGGGGCGGCCGTCGGTGGAGTCGCGGTTGCGTACCCGGGTGGGGCTGGCGGCGCAGTTCCCGCTGGGCGTCGAGCCGTTCCTCCGCCGGGGTCCTGGGGTCGGCGATGACCGCCTTCAGTTCGGCGCTGCGCTTGGCGTGGCGGGCGACGATCACCGGGCGCTTCTCGTTCTTGGCGATCTTGCTCTTCTTGGCCATCAGACCTTCCCTCCCCGGGCGCGGATGCGGGCCACGGCGGCCTCGATGCCGATCGCGTCGACGGTCTTGATGGCCTTGGCGCTGAGGGCGAGCCGGATATTGAAGCCCGGCATCCACCCCGCGTACCGGCCGGTCGTCTTCCGTGACCGGGCCGGCGACTTCGCCTTCCTCACCCGCTCCACCGCCACCAGTGACAAGACGGTCGAGTGGCAGGACGGCACCACCTACCCGGTCATCGACGTCGAGATCTCCTCGGCGAGCCACCCCTTCTACACCGGCAACCAGCGTGTCGTGGACACCGCGGGCCGCGTCGAGCGGTTCGAGCGGCGCTACGGTCACCGGGGGAGGGGCCGGTGACCGCGGAGGAGAACCGGCTGGCCGTCGCGGTCGTGGGCGGACTGCACGCCGACGCCCGCCGCGCCGCCATCGAGGAGATCCTGCGCACGGTGCCCGGTTCCGTGGCGCTGCACCACGATCTGTCCGCCGCCACCGACCGCGCGGTGCGCCGCACCGTGCGCGACGCATCGGGGCCGCTCGGCGAGGGCGAGGCGCCGCTGGTGAACGACTGCGCGTGC
>NZ_JBHYVB010000235.1:4532-16616 GCF_042750115.1 Streptomyces sp. NPDC059455 | reverse complement strand
CGCACCTCCGGATCCGCGACCACCGCCTCCAGCAACCGCACAAACCGCGCCACCATCCCCTCGACCGTCTCCCGGTCGAACAGATCCACGCTGTAGCGGATCTCGCCGTGGACGCCGTCGGCGGCACCGTCGGCACCGTGGCGCTCGGTCAGGTCGACGCTGAGGTCGAACTTGCTGACGGCGACGTCGACAGGCTGCGGCTCGACCGTGACCTCGTCGAGCGCCAGCTGCGGCTCGGGGTTGTTCTGGAGGTTGAGCATCACCTGGAACAGCGGGTGGCGGGCGGCCGACCGCTGCGGGTTGATGGCCTCGACCAGCCGCTCGAACGGCACGTCCTGGTGCGCGAAGGCGGACAGGTCCGACTCCCGCACCCGGTCGACCAGTTCCCGGAACGAGGGGTCGCCCGAGACATCCGTGCGCAGCACCAGGCTGTTCACGAAGAAACCGACCAGGTCGTCCAGGGCCTCATCCGTGCGCCCCGCGATCGCTGTGCCGAGGGCGATGTCCGATCCGGCGCCCAACCGCGACAGCAGCCCGGCCAGCGCCGCCTGCACCACCATGAACACACTCGCCCGCGACTCCCGCGCCAACCGCACCAAACCCCGATGCACCTGCGCCGAAAGCCCGAACTCCACCACACCACCACGTGCGCTCAACACCGCGGGACGCGCCCGATCCACCGGCAGCGCCAACTCCTCCGGCAAACCCGCCAGCCGCTCCCGCCAGAAACCCACCTGACGGTCGAACACACTCCCCTCTGTGCCCTCCGCGCCCAGCACCTCACGCTGCCACAACGCGAAGTCCACGTACCGCACCGGCAGTTCGGGCCACACGGGCGCACGGCCCTCGCGACGGGCGGTGTACGCGGCGGACAGATCGCGGGCGAGGGGGCTGAGCGACCAGCCGTCCGAGGCGATGTGGTGCATGGTCAGCAGCAGCACATGCTCGGCCTCAGCCTGGTCGGAGCGCTCGGTAAGAGAGAACAGATCCGCGCGCAGCAGGACATCCTCCGCCAGGTCGAACGGCCGCGCCACCGCCGCGCTCAGCGCCTCACCCAAGCCCTCCCGCGACACCTCGGCCTCGACGAACGGCACCTCAACCGAGGACCGCACCACCTGCCGCGGCACCCCGTCCACCTCCACGAACACCGTCCGCAGACTCTCGTGCCGCGCCACCACATCACCCAACGCCGCCCGCAACGCACCCCGGTCCAACACACCGGAGAGCGTGATCTCGAAGGCCAGGTTGTAGGTGGCGCCACCGTCCTCGAGGCGGTCGAGGAACCACAGGCGCTGCTGGGCGTGGGACAGCGGCAACACCTCGGGGCGTTCATAGCGGCGCACACCGTCGCGGGCCACGGCCGCCGAAGTGAGGGCTTCGGCCACCCTCGCGGGCGTGGCGGCCTCGAAGAGCTCGCCGACGGTCAGCTCGGCGCCCAGTTCCGAGCGGATCCGGGACACCAGGCGTGTGGCCAGGAGGGAGTGCCCGCCGAGGTCGAAGAAGTTGTCGTCCACGCCGACGCGGGGAGCGTCCAGGATCTCCGCGAACAAGCCGCACAGGATCTCCTCGCGCGGCGTACGCGGCGCCCGCCCACCCGCACTCACCGGAGACTCCGGCGCGGGCAGCGCCTTACGGTCCAGCTTGCCGTTCACCGTCAACGGCAACCGCTCCAGCACCACGAACGCCGACGGCACCATGTGCTCGGGCAGCATCCCCGCCGCACGCGCGCGCAGATCCTTCGCCTCCACCTCGGCACCCGCGTCCGGAACCACATAAGCCACCAGACGCTTGTCCCCGGGGCGGTCCTCACGGACCACCACGACCGCCTGACCGACTCCCGGGCACTCCCCCAGGACGGACTCGATCTCGCCCAGCTCGATACGGAACCCCCGCACCTTCACCTGGTCATCGGCCCGCCCCACGAACTCCAGGACACCCTCATCGGTCCACCGCGCCACATCCCCCGACCGATACATCCGGGCACCCGCCGGACCGAACGGATCGGCCACAAACCGCCCCGCCGTCAAATCCGGACGCGCCCAATAGCCGCGCGCCACACCCGCGCCCCCGACATACATCTCGCCGGAGACACCGGTCGGCACCGGCCGCAAGTCTTCATCGAGCACATACACCCGGAGGTCGGGAATTCCGACCCCGATAACGCTTCCCGCTCCGGATGTCGCGATCCGGGAATCCAGCGCCGCATAACTGACGTGGACGGTGGTCTCGGTGATTCCATACATGTTCACCAGCACCGGACCGGAATCCCCATGCCGGTCGAACCACTCCTCCAGCCGCCAGACATCCAGCGCCTCACCGCCGAACACCACCCACCGCAGCCCCAACCGAACGCCCATATCCGGGGCCTCACGATCGGCCTGCATCAGCTGGTAAAAGGCCGACGGCGTCTGATTCAGCACCGTCACACCCTCATCCACCAGCAACCGCAGAAACTCACCCGGAGAACGGCTCACCTCGAACGGCACCACCACCAGCCGCCCACCCCGCAGCAGCGCACCCCACAACTCCCACACCGAGAAATCAAAGGCGAAGGAATGGAACAAGGTCCACACATCATCCGGGCCAAAGCCGAACCACTGATCTGTCTCGTCAAACAGCCGCACCACATTCCCGTGCGACACCACGACCCCCTTGGGTCGTCCCGTTGATCCGGAGGTGTAAATGATGTACGCGGCCGCCTCAGACGGCACCCGCACCCCCACATCCGACCCGTCCAGCGCCGCCAACTCGGCCGTGACCCCGGCGTCGTCGAGCACCACCAGCGGAACCCCCGCCGGCACCCCGACCCCCGCACCCGCCACCGTCACCACCAACGACGGACCGGCGTCCTCCCACACATACGCCACCCGGTCCGCCGGATAACCCGGATCCACCGGCACATACACCGCCCCCGCCTTCAACACCGCGAGAACGCCCACCACCAAATCCACCGACCGCGGCAGGACCAGCCCCACCCGGTCCTCGACGCCCACGCCCCGCGCCACCAGCAGCCGCGCCAGCCGATTCGCCCGCGCGTTCAACTCCCCGTACGACAACGACTCCTCGCCACAGACCACGGCGACACTCTCCGCCGAAACCCGCACCCGGGCCTCGAACAGCTCGGGAAGCGTGGCGGTCTGAACGCGATCGGACATGAGCTGAACCCCTCGAAAAGAGCGTGGCTAATGGAGGATTCGACGAACTGCGTACGGAATTCACGGCACAACAAGGCCGGGGTGGAGGGTCCCTCCCCTACGGCTCGGACAATCCGCGGGAGACCCGTCCGCCCCGGCCTCGAATTCTTCTCGGCGGGTGTGGTGACCGAGCGGTCTAGCCGCAGCCTCCTGCGTGTCCAGTATCTCCACCGGGGGCGGAGAACCCGGGCAGCTCGTCATGATGCTGCCAGCCTTTCTCGACCTCTTCGAGAGGTTGGCCGCGGAAGGCCGCGACAAAGGGCGCCAGCCGGTCCGCGCCCCAGAACTTCTCACGTCCGTGGATGAAGAACGGAACCCCGAACAGGCCGTCCTGATACGACTGGATCAGGCAATCCAGGCCCCGCTTGCGCAGCCCGGGGTCGTCCGACGCGTCCGCCAGCTGCTCGGCCGGGAGCCCCAGCTCCGCGGCGATCTCGCCCATCGTCTCGCGCCGGGTGATGTCCCGGCCCTCCTGCCAGCGGGCCCGGTAGGTGAGCTCGATGAAGCGGCGGCCGTGGCCCTCCTCCTGGGCGGCGAGGTAGGCCAGGTGGGAGATCTCCCAGTTGGGGTCCTTGTCGATCGGCACGGTCATCTTCAGACCGCGCGCCTTGGAGATCCGCGAGAGGTCCTGAAGGATGTAGAAGTTCTTCGCGCGGGACATGGCGACGATGGGCAGCTCCACATCGGCCTGGTCCAGCATGTTCTGGGTGATGGCGTCCGGCTCCCAGAAGGGAATCCAGTCCATTCCGTCGGCCACGTCGGGGTAGCGCTCGATCAGGTCCAGGTAGGCGAACCAGGAGTACGGGCTGCGCAGCGAGAAGTACCACCTCGGTGGCTTCTTGGGCTTGGGCACGGTGATGCTCCGCCTTCCGCTAGAGGTCGGTATCGGGGGCCGGTCGTGGACCGGCCGGGGTCACCGGTCGTGGACCGGCCGGGGTCAGATGGTGATGCCGCCGTCGATCTGGAAGACGGCGCCGGTGATGTAGGCGGCCCGGTCGGAGACCAGGTAGGAGACGAGGTCGGCGACCTCTTCCGGCCGGCCCAGCCGCTTCAGCGGGATCTGCTGCAGGGCCTTCTTGCGCACCTGGTCGCTCAGTTCCGCCGTCATATCGGTCTCGATGAAGCCGGGGGCGACCACATTGGTGCGGATGCCGTACCGGCCGACCTCCTTCGCGAGCGACCGGGAGAAGCCGATGATGCCCGCCTTGGAGGCCGAGTAGTTGGTCTGGGTGGGGTTGCCGTAGACCCCCGCCACGGACGAGAGGTTCACGATGGCGCCGGACTTCCGCTTCATCATCTCGAAGATGACGGCGCGGCAGACGTGGTAGACCCCGTCGAGGTTGGTGCCGATGACCTGCTGCCACTCCTCGTCGGCCATCATCAGCAGGGGGTTGTCCCGGGTGATGCCGGCGGAGGTGACCGCGGCGTCGACCGGGCCGAGGGTCTCCTCGGTGCGGGTGACGAACGACCGCACCGACTCCATGTCGGAGACGTCGGCGCGGACGGCCAGCGCCCTGACGCCGAGCTCCCGGACCTCCTTCTCCAGGACGTTCGCCGCGGCCTCGTCGGACCGGTAGCAGTACGCGACGTCGAAGCCGTCCCGGGCCAGGCGCAGGACCACCTCCCGCCCGATGCCGCGGGATCCGCCGCTGACGAGGGCGACCCTGGACTCACTGTTGTGCACGACTGTTCCCTCTCCTGATGGGCTACGGGCCCTCCTGGTCGGCCGGTGGGCCAACGGGCCGCGAAACGGCGGGCTATGGAACGGCGGGGGCCGCCGTGACCTGGTCGGCGGAGGCCGATGGGCGCAGCTGGTCCCCGGGGCGGAACGCCATCACCATGCGGGAGAAGGTCAGCGCGACCTCGCCGCCGACCAGCGTCTCGCCCTCGAAGATCACGGTGTCGGTGAGCGCCCGGAAGAGCCGCACCCGGTGCTCCAGCACGTCTCCGGGCTGGACCGGGCGGTGGAACTCCACCCCGGACATCGAACCGGCCAGCATGACCTGACCGGTCGGGCCGCCGGCCGCCTCGGCGCCGCACACCGCGAGCAGCCCCGCGGCCTGGCCCCAGGACTCCACCAGCAGGGTCCGCGGATAGCCGAACTCCTCCGGGGCCGCGTCCTCACCGAGGTGGCGGTACCACGGCTCGTTGCAGGTGATGGCCTTGAGCGCCACCAGCCGTTCGCCGGGGACGAGCTCCACCACCCGGTCGATCAGCAGCATCGGATGGCGATGCGGCAGCAGGCGCTTGATCCCGGCCGCGTCGATCATGGTGTGACCTCCGTACGAAAGCCCAGCCGCACCTTGGCGGACGTGCCGCGCTCGGTGGCGGCCGTCGCCGTGTACGTCCAGCCGCCGTCGGCCGCCTTCCAGTCGGCGCGGACGGTCAGGACGTCGCCGGGGAAGACCGGGCCGATGAACCGGGCCGACTCCAGGGCCCGCAGCGAGATGGCCGCGTGCCCGGGGGCGGTGGCGAGGGCCGCGCGGTGGGCGCACTCGACCACGCACACCCCGGGGAAGATCGGGAAGTCCGGGTAGTGACCGGCGAACACCGGTTCCTCCGGTGCGATACGGAACCGGACCTCGCTGCTCAGCCCCGGCTGCCCGGCGTCCGCCGAGGCCCGCCGCACGACCTCGGGCGCGGCCCGCACCGGGCTGTTGGTGGTGTTCGCGGTCACCGGGCGCGCAGCTTCTGGGTCAGCAGCTCGTGCGCCTGGCGCAGCGACACCACCTGGCGCAGCTCGGACTCCGCGAACTTGACGCCGTACTTCTTCTCGAGGACCACGATGACCTCGAGCGCCATCAGGGAGTCGACCTCGAGGTCCTCCATGAAGTCGGCGTCGTCGGCGACGTCCGTGGCGTCGACCTCCAGGATGTCGGCGACGATGCCGCGCAGTTCGTCCATGTCGAGCGGGGCCGCGCCGGCCGCGTCGGAGTAGGTGACGGACATGGGGTTCCTTTCACACAGCGGTTCACACAGCGGGAGGGGTGGTCACAGCAGGCGCAGGAGTGCGCAGGCGAGCGCGCCGTCACGGTCCACGGACGTCACCACCGCCAGTCGGCCCGCGGCCCGGTCGTCGTCCTGGGCCGCCGTCAGTACGGAGACGATCTGGAAGGCGGCGGTCGCGGCGGCGGTGTCGCCGATCGTGTCCGGCTGCGGGATCCAGCGCACGTCGTGTCCGGCGAACCCGGCCCGCAGCACGGTCCGTTCCTGCTCGCCGAGGAGACCGGCCGGGCCCGAGGGGGACACCGCCCAGACGTCCTCGCGCGACGCCCCGGCCCGGCGCAGCGCGCGCTCCACGGCGGACCCCAGCGAGGGGCCCGCCCCGTCGGGGCCCGCCACCCCGGCCTCGACCGCGAGCACCTCGGCGAGCCCCTCGCCATCGGCCACCGTCTCGGCGGGCCGCAGCCGCAGCACCGCACAGCCCTCGCCGAGGACGACACCGGTCTCGTCCTCGCCCCGGGTGTGCCAGTCCAGCCAGGCGCGGGCCGGGGAGTACTCCTCGACGGCGCCGCACAGGACGGTCATGGCGCGCCCGGAGGCGAGCAGCCGCCGGGCGTAGTTGAGGGCGATCAGTCCGGAGGAGCGTCCGGCGGCGACCGTGGTGTTCGGCCCCTTGAGCCCGTACCAGATGGCGCACTGCCCGGCGGGGCAGTTCATGATGGCGTTGGGGATGTGCGAGGGGTCGATGTAGAAGGGCTTCTCGTGGATGAGGGTGTCGCGGGTGATGTCCATCATGCTCTGGGCGCTTCCGGTGGTCGTGCCCAGGACGAGGCCCACGTCGGCGCCGCTCTCCGCCGCGCCGTCGGCCCCCGTGACCAGTTCCCGTACCGTCGCCACGGCCAGGCCGGTGACCCGGTCCATGGACCGGGTGCCCTTGCGGCCCAGCACCTCCTTGATGACCAGGTCCCGGGCCAGGCACACCCGCTCGTCGGGGACCGGCTCACCGCCGGGCTCCGCCGCGGTGGCCGTGGCCCGGCCCGACCGGGCGCCCTCGACGAAGGCGTCCCGGCCGATGCCGTACGGCGACACCGCCGACCATCCCGCGATGACGGGACCGCGCGGCGCGGTGGCCGACGCGGTGGCCGGCGCGCTCACGGCTCGTTCCGGCCGTCGCCGAAGGCGTCCAGAACCCGCTCGTCGAAGGTGACCAGACGGCCCTCCTTGCCGTTCTCCACCACTCCGTAGGCGTGGGTGATGGTGCCGGTGGAGGTCTGCACCAGGCGGCCGTCACGGACCACATAGGTGTCCAGGCGCGAGGTGTAGAGCAGGTTCTTGAAGACGTTGTCGACGGTGTAGACGACGTAGAGGTCCTCTTCGAGGAGCGCCTCGTCCAGCAGCGTCACCCGGGAGTGGGTGACGGCGGGGATCCAGTTCTTCTCCTCCAGCAGCGCCCGGATGGAGATGCCGCGCGCGTCCACGAAGCGGTGCTTGGCCTCCTCCATCAGGCGCAGATAGCCCGACATCTGGAGCCGCTCGAAGAAGTGCACGAACGGGTAGGGGATGCGGAACTTCCAGCCGTAGGCGTTCTGTCCGGCCAGCAGTTGCTCCAGCACCGCGTCGGTCTCGGCGCAGGCGCCGGAGATCAGCTTCTCGGTGACCGCGGGCGCGGCCGCCCCCGGCTCGGCACCGCCGATGCGCGCCGTGACAAACCGCTCCAGGCCCTCGGGCACGGGCAGCCTGCGCGGCATCCGCACATCGTTCTCGTCGTGCCGCAGCACGGCCTTGACCTTGGAGGCGACGGCCTTCTTGGGGGCGCCGTCGCGCTCGACGGTGATGGCGACCTTGAACGACAGCTCGGTGGCGTCGTCCTTGGTCACCGGGGTCACCTCGATCGACGCCTCGTCATCGACGACGAGGGCGGTCTGGAGGCGGGAGTCGATGTCGACGATGTCGAATCCGAGGCCGTGCTCCTCGTAGAGCCTGCCGACCGGGAGCCCGCTGCGCCGGAAGTGCGCGATGACGGCCTTCTCGACCAGGTAGTTGACGTGCTTGAAACCGATGATGGTGCCGATGTTGGCACCCTCGTATCCCGGGCTGAGGACGACCGTGGTCGACTCGTTCAGCAGCGACTTGACGGCTTGCGACATCACTTCTCCGTGAGGTGTGGGGCGGCCCGGTCCGAGAGCCGCCGGAGGAACGCGCCGACCAGGGCGGAGAACGACTCCGCGTGCTCGGACATCGGGTAGTGACCGCACCCGGGGACCGCGTGCAGCTCGGCCCCGGGGAGGTCGGCCGCGAGCAGGGCGCTCTCGGCGGCGGCGAAGTCGTCCTGGCCGGTCACGACCAGGCCGGGCACGCTGATCAGTTCGGGGCGGAGCCAGGGGGTGCGCAGATAGTGCTCGAAGAACCGCACCCAGCCGTAGGGGCCGACCCGTTCGCACACCCGCTCCGCCATGTGCCGCCGGACCTCCGGGGTGATCCGGCGGGAGGAGTGGGTGCGCAGCCCCTCCTCCATGATGTGGAGGAAGTCCCGCTGCATGCCCGAGACGGAGTCCCAGGCGAAATCGTCCGGTGAGCGCCGGTAGAAGGGCGAGACGAGGACCACGCCCCGGATCCCGTACCGCTCGCGCACGTCGTTGCCCGCCTCGGCCTCCCGGCTGAGCAGGTCCAGCAGCTGGTTCGCCGAGAACGAGTGGGCGACGACGACGTCGGGCGGGTCCGGCAGCCGTTCCAGGGCCGTGACGATCCAGTCGGTCCGCTCCGGTCGGCGGCTCCACGGCTGGACGTGGTCGGCGCGCCAGGGCAGATCGGCGGTCCAGGTCTCCAGGTCGGGCGGCAGCAGTGGGGCGAGCCCGTCCCAGACCGCCCCGCTGCTGGCCAGGCCGTGCAGGAACAGGGCGCGCAGCCGGGTCGCGTCCCGCGCGGGGCGGTGGCGCAGCAGCAGGGGCTGCCGCGCCAGGTCGCGGATCCCGGCCGCGCCGGTCTCACCGTGGGCCATCACCGCGCCCGGCTCACCGTGGGCCATCAGGACCGGCCCGGGGCCAGCAGGGCGAGTCCGGCGGTGGCGTCGTCGCCGTCGCGGCCGGCGAGGGCGTAGACGGGCCCGGCGCCACCGTCGGCGTACCAGCCGATGGTTCCGGCGCACTGGAGGAGGCCGAGGACCGCCGACGCCTCGCCGAAGGTGTCGGCCAGCGCGTGGTGGACGGTGCCGGACGGCAGCAGCGAGGAGTCGGGCCCCTGCTCACCGCCGGGGCCGAACCAGGCGGCGGGCGGGGTGCGGTCGGCCCCGGCCAGCCGCTCCAGGCACGCCTCGACGCTTCCGGCGCGGACCGCGGAGCCGACCCGGGCCCGAGCCTCGGCGCCGCGGACGGCGGCGGCCGCACGGCGCTCCACGACGACGGCGGCGGCGCCGTCCACGATCCGGTCGGCCCCGGTGAGGCGGCGGACCATCTCGTTGTCCGGTTCGACGGCCAGGACCAGCGCCCGGTCGGCGCGGCGGGCGCCGACGAGGGCGGCGGCCCAGCGGACCGCGTCCAGGCCGGAGGTGGCGCCGTTGCAGACCATCAGATTGGGGCCGCGCAGCCCGTACTTGATGGCGAGCGTCGAGGCGATCACATTGCTGGACGCGTTGGGCGTGTCCATGGGGCTGACGCCGCCCGCGGTCCCCTCGGCCGCGATGGTGTCCACGACCGAGCAGACGGTGTCCACGTTCCCGTAGTTGGAGGCCACGAGGACGGCGACGGTCTCGCCGGGGACCGCGAGCCCCTCGGGGCCGAGCAGCCTCGCGTCCGCCAGCGCCGCATCGGCGCAGGCCAGCGCGAGCTGGGTGGCGCGGTCCTTGAAACGCAGCCCCTTCTTGCCGATGCGGGCGGCGGGGTCCACCGGATCCGCACCGCCGGGCACGGGGGCCAGCAGGTCGCGCGGGGTGGTGACGCCGGGCAGGGCGAGCCCGACTCCGGTCAGTACGGCGCTCATCGGGCCGCCTCCACTACCGCCACGGCGTTGATGCCGCCGAAGCCGAAGGCGTCGATCTGGGCGAGGGAGACATCCGCCCGCTGCGCGGTGCCGCGCACCAGCCGGAATCCCTCGGTCTCCTCGGCCGGATGGTCAAGACCGGTGATCGGGGGCACCCGGTGCTCCCGCATGGCGCGCAGCGCCACGATGAGGCTGAGCACTCCGGAGGCGCCGGAGGTGTGCCCGGTCATCGACTTGATCCCGGTCATCACGGGGCGGCCCAGGTGGTCGCCGTACACCTCCCGCAGCGCGGTGGCCTCGGCGGCGTCGTTGAGCGGGGTGCCCGTGCCGTGCACCATCACCAGTTCCACGTCCTCCGGTTTGACGCCCGCCCGGCTGTGGGCGTCCTTGATGGCCAGGGCGATGCCCCCGGGGTCGGGCGCGGTGGCGTGGTAGGCGTCGCAGTTGACGCCCACGCCGCGCACCCAGCCGTGTCCGCCGCCGTCGGCGGCGCGGCGCAGCACGATCGCGGCGGCGCCCTCGCCCATCACGGTGCCCTTGCGGTCCCGGTCGAACGGGCGCAGCGCGTCCGGCGGGTCGAGCTGGAGCCGGTCGGAGAGGCCGAACATGCTCTCGGTGATGACGTCCACGCCCGCCACCACGACGGTGTCGGCATCCCCGAACTCCAGCAGGTCCACGCCCAGGGCCAGCGAGTACAGGGACGCGGAGCAGGCGTTGGAGATGGTGGTGGTGTCATCGGCGCCGAATCGCTCCCGCAGCGCGGTGCCGAAGTGCATGCCCCCGGCGTCGAAGTCCTGTCCGTCGCGCCACCACAGCTCCAGCGAGCGCAGCTCGCGCAGCCCGGTGCCGATGAGCACGGGCACCCCGCGCAGGTCCCGGGGCAGACCGGCGTCGTCCAGCGCCTGCCCGACGGCCCTGGTCAGCAGGGCGGTGGCCCGGCCCACGACATCGGTGCCGGGCGCCGGGCGGTCGTCCACCTCGTACAGCAGGTCGGCGTTGTACCAGTCGCGGTTGAAGCCGCGCAGGCTGTGCAGCCCGCCGCGCCCCTGGCAGAGGCTGTCGAAAATCTCCGCCGGGTCGGCACCGACGCTCGCGACGGCGCCGACTCCGGCGATGGGCCAGCGGCTCATCGGTGCTCCTCGTACTTGCCCAGGATGACGACCGCGTTGTTGCCGCCGAAGGCGAGACCGTTGTTCTGCACGATCCGCAGATCCGCCTCGACCGCCTGGTTGGGCACGCAGTCGACCTCGCATTCGGGGTCGGTGACCGTGTGGTTGATGGTCGGCGGGATGAAGCGGTGCACGATCGCCAGCGAGCAGGCGATCGCGGCGAGGGCGCTGGCGGCGCCCATGGTGTGGCCGAGCATCGACTTGATGGAGATGGTCCGCGGCGGGGCCGCGCCGTAGACCTCGCGGATGGCGCGGGCCTCGGTGATGTCGTTGGCCTTGGTGCCGGTGCCGTGCGCGGACACCAGGTCCACCTCACCGGGCTTGACCCCGGCGTTCTCCAGGGCGAGCGCCATACAGCGGGCGACGCTGCTCTGGTTCGGGGCCACCTGGTGGTAGGCGTCGCAGTTGAGGCCGTAGCCGAGGACCTCCGCGTAGATGCGGGCGCCCCGGGCCAGGGCCGACTCCAGGCTCTCCAGGACGAGCACGCCCGCGCCCTCGCCGGTGAGGATGCCCTTGCGGTCGACGTCGAACGGCTGGCACAGCTCGGGTGCGATGGTGCCCAGCCGGTAGAACCCGGCGAACGTCTTGCGGCACATAGCGTCGGCGCCGCCGCAGAGAGCGAAGTCCACCTCGCCGGTGCGTACGGCGTCGAAGCCGTAGCCGATCGCGTAGTTGCCCGCGGCGCAGGCCGTCGGAATCGTCACCGCCTCGACGTCCGTCAGCCCGAGCTCATGGGCGACGGCCGCGGACAGGCGCGCCGCCCGCCCCCCGCGGGCCATGGTGGTGTGCATGGAGTGCCGGCC
>NZ_JBHYVB010000235.1:1208-4522 GCF_042750115.1 Streptomyces sp. NPDC059455 | reverse complement strand
CCCGAGTCCTTCTCTCGCTCTCACAGCGCGGCTCCGCGGCGCGCGCGGGCCACCCCCCCCCCGGCCCGCACCCGGCGGGCGATGGTGGAGTCCATCTTCTCCGGCCCGTGGGCGATCTGGCTCTCCACCAGCTGGTCCAGATCGAAGGACTCCCCGTCGGTGGTGCCGATGGAGATGAGGCCGCGCTGCTCGCGCAGTACGTCGACGTCGAGATTCGCGTCCTCGACGGCCATACGGGCCGCGGCTGCCGAGAACTGACTGGCCCGGCCGAGTTCCGCCACGTCCAGATTGCGTATCCACTTCTCCGGTTCGAAGTCGACAATTTCGCAGCCGTTGGCGTGGGCGAACCCCTCGGTGTCGAAGGCGGTGATCGGCTTCGCTCCGCTGCGGCCGGAACGCAGCCCTTCGGCGAACTCGGCGGCGCCCACTCCAATGCTGGAGAAAACGCCAAACCCGGTAAGAACCACTCGGTGAGTCGCGACGGCGGAACCGTCGCGCGCGGGAGCAGTCATCGAAACCTCCAACCAGTCTCGGCTTGAACAGCGGACGGGATTACCAGCCGGCTGACTCGGCGACGACCTCGTGGACGCCCTTGAGGTTGACCATGCGGGCGAGTTCCGACTGGTCGATGACGACCTTGAACTCCTTCTCCAGAGAGGCCAGGATCTCGATGGCGCGCAGCGAGTCGGCGTCGTGGTCCTCGCGGAAGAGGCTGGTCTCGGTGACCTCGTCCTCCTCCAGCTCGAGAATCTCGCAGACGATTTCCTTGATCTTCGCAGTGCGCTCTTCGGTAAGGGTGGGCATGATGAATTCAACCTCTCGGTCATTGCCGCCGGGCGGGAATCCCCCCGTTCGGCGCTCCTTTTGCGTTCCCGCACTCGAAACCATCGCAGTACGGTTATGCGATGTGCACGCCCTGCGTCAGGAAGGTGCCAACACTGCCTCGTCCAGGCGCCTTTTGATGTCGCTCGTCAGAGAATCCCGCTCGGCATTCAGGTAGAAATGGCCACCGGGCAGGACGCGCATGTCGAAGGAATGTCCGGCGACCTCGGACCAGTGCTTCATCTCGTTCTCCCCGGCGCCCGGATCCCGGTCCCCGGCATACGCCACGACCGGACAGCCGACGGGGTGCGGGACTTCGGCCCGGTAGGTGCCCGCGATCCGGAAGTCGGCCCGTACGGACGGCAGCACGATGTCCCGGATCCCCGGGTCGGCCAGCAGCGCGGCGTCCGCGCCACCGAGCCGCACCACCTCGGCGATCAGCTCGTCGTCGGTGCCGAGGTGGATCTCCTTGGGAGTCACCAGATGCGGGGCCTCGCGGGACGAGACAAAGAGCCCGGCCAGCCGGTCCGCGTGGGCCGGCTGGAGGCGCAGGGCCAGTTCATAGGCGAGGGACGCCCCCATGCTGTGGCCGAAAAAGGCCACCGGGACGTCGAGGAAGGGGAGCAACTCCGCGGCCAGCGGATCGGCGAGCTCCGCCATACCGGTCGCGCATGGCTCGGCGATCCGCTCCTGACGGCCGGGGTACCGGGTGGCCAGCACCTCGACATCGGGGCCCAGCGCCCCGGCCCAGGGGTGGAAGAACGTCGCGGTCCCGCCCGCGTGGGGCAGGCAGACCAGCCGCGCCCGCGGCCGTCCGGCCGCCGGGTACCGCCGGAACCACCGGGTTCGGGCACTGCCGGACGATGTCATCGTCGCTCTCCTCGTGACTGTCTCCCGCGTCTGGCGCATCTGCCGCGTCTGCCGCGTCTGCCGCGTCTGGCGCGTCTGGCGCGTCTGGCGCGTCTGGCGCGTCTGGCGCGTCTGGCGCGTCTGGCGCGTCTGGCGCGTCTCCCGCGGCCGGGGCGGCGACCGGCCGCCGCCTCCCGGGGCCGGACGCGCTCCGGGGGGCTCGCTGCCCGCTTCCCGTGAGGTGTCGGCGGCGAGTCGCGGGGAAGGGCCCCACCGCCGGGTCGCACTCCGCTGCCCGCTCGGCGGCGGGCGGGAGGACCCGGGACACCTTTCTAACCAGGCCCACCCCGCGCCTCAATGTCCCTTTCAGGAAGGTGCCAGGGCGGGCGCCGGAAGCGGATCCGGGGCGGCCGGAGGGGAGTTGAGGGAGCGGGGTAACAGCTTGCTGCCAGTGCGCGGCGCAGGTCGCGTCTCGATGGATCACCGGCGCCCGGGCGGGGCAGGATGCGCAGGAGATCCTCTGTATCCGTTCCCGTAACCCAGCAGTCAGCGAGCCGCCCGATGACCGACGACCCGACCTCCCCGGCCGCGACCGAGCCTCCATGGGCGTTCCTGGCCCGGCTGGAGGAGCAGATCGCCCTGGACCAGGAGGCGTGTCTGCGCGACTGCGGGGCGCCCTGGGGGGAGTTACTGGAGCGATTCGTGGACGCCCTGACGGGACGGCCGTGCCCGGACATGGAAGCGGACGCGGATGCGGGCGACGCGGCGGACAGTGCTGCGGCGGACGAGCCAAACGCGCCGGGCTCGCCGAGCGGACCGGGCGCACCAAGTGGACCGGGCGCGCCAGGTGGCCCGTACGGCCCGGGCTCGCCGGGTGAACCGTACGGTCCAGGCGAGCCAGGCAGGCTGGGTGGGCCAAGCGAGCCGAGCGAACCAGACACGCCGGGCGGACCAGGTGCACCGAGCTCGCCAAGTAGCTCGTACGGCCCGGGCTCGCCGAGTGAACCGTACGGCCCGGACGGGCCAGGCAGGCCCATTGGGCCGAGCGGACCAGACGCGCCGGATGTAACCAAGTGGACCGGGCTCGCCGGGTAAACCGTACGGCCCGGGCAGGCCAAGCAAGCCCAGTGGGCCAAGCAAGCCGAGCGAACCAGACACGCCGGGCGGACCAGGTGCACCGAGCTCGCCAGGTGGCCCGTACGGTCCAGGCTCGCCGAGTGAACCGTACGGCCCGGGTGGACCGAGCCCCGGGGACGGCGCCGGGGAGCGGCGGCCCCCGCCGGCGACGCCGTGAGCGGCCGCGTCCGGTGCGGACGGCCCATCACCGAGCGGCCCGTCAGTGGGTGGCCCGCTGGCAGGTGGCCCGCCACCGGGTAGCCCGTCGGTGGGTGGCCCGCCACCGAGCAGCCCGCCCAGCAGGTGGCCCGTCACCAAACGGCCCGCCACCGAGCAGCCCGCCACCCGGTAGCCCCCCACCGAGCGGCCCGGCCACCGGTGGTGGCGGCCTCAGCGGGGCGGCACGCTCCGCAGTCGGGGGCGGGCCGGCCGCCGCCGCCGCCGCACGGGGCCGCCCGCCGCCGCGGCGCTGGCAGCGGGGCGCCGCCCCCCGGCGGGGCCGAGCCCCCGCCCCCCCCCCGGGCCCG
>NZ_JBHYVB010000235.1:0-1198 GCF_042750115.1 Streptomyces sp. NPDC059455 | reverse complement strand
AGGGGGGGCGGGCCCCTCGGGGGCCGACCCGCGCCGGCGGGGGGGGCGGCCCCCGCCGCCGCGGCAGCGTCTCGGTCAGCCCGGCCGCGGCGTCGATGACCGCGTTCCGCAGCCCGCGTTCGGGCAGCTTCGCCATCCTCGCCCGCGGACCGGACAGCACGAGCGCGGCGGAGACCCGCCCCTCGCCGTCCCGGACCGGTACGGCCAGCACATACTCGTCCAGCACCATCACATCCGGCCCGTGCGCCCAGCCGCGCTGCCGGATCAGGGCCAGCTGCGCCGCGTTGAAGCGCGCGCCGCGCAGCCCCGCGTACAGCTCGTCCGGGTCCTCCCAGGCCAGGAGCACCTGGGCGACCGGGCCGGACTTGGCGGGCCGGGCCGTGCCGAGCGGGACCGCGTCCTGCCCGGTGACCGGGTCGGCCGAGCTGGCCACGCAGATGTGCACGGCGTCGCGGCGGCGGTGCACCCGGGCGTTGAGCCCGGTGCGCGCGTGCAGATCGGCCAGTACGCCCTCCGCGAGGTGCTCCAGCCGGTCGCGCGGCTGCCCGGCCGCGGCGTGGCCGATCCTGGCGCCGGGCAGGAACCGGCCGTGGGCGTCCCGGCTCAGCAGTTCGAGCCGTTCCAGGGCGGTGGCGATGCGATAGACGGTGGGGCGTGGCAGCCCGCTGATGGCCACCACCTGGGCGAGGCTGGCGGGGCGCTGCTCGACCACGCTGAGGATCATGGACGCCTTGTCGAGCACTCCGACGCCGCTCATCGGCAGCGGCCGTGACGCGACGCTCAGCGTGCCCGTCCCGTCGGCGTCGGCGCGCCGGTAGACCGAACCGATCGGCATGTGACTCATGGAGGATTCGCCTTCCGCACGGCGGACACCGGATGGCGCGAGGCCCCGGGGCCGCGCGGCACCGGAATCCCGCACATCGACGGCTCGCAGGTGTGGCAACCGGCCGCCGGGACGGGGCGGGAGCTGCGGCTCCGCCGGTCCCCCGCTCTGATGTGCCCATCCAAATCGAAGGGCCCCGGCACGGGCAACGCCGGAGACAGGAAACTGCCAGGCCGGCCCCGCCGGACGGCGGCTACTGGGTGTCCGGTGGCTCCTTCCCCTCCCCGGGCCGCCCCCCCCCGCGGGCGGGGGGCCGGGGGGGGGCGGGGCGCGGGGGGGGGGGGGGGCCCCCGGCCGGGGGCGGGGGGGGGCCCC
>NZ_JBHYVB010000234.1:16377-16699 GCF_042750115.1 Streptomyces sp. NPDC059455 | reverse complement strand
CCGCGGGGGAGCCGCATATCGGCGGTCCCCCCCCCCCCCCCCTGCCCCCCCCGGGGGCTCCGCCCCAGACCCCGGGGTCCAGGGGCGAAGCCCCCCATGCGGCGGAGCCGCAATTCGATGCTGCGGGAAGGGGCGGGGAGGGGCAAGATCCGCCGGGCACCCCGTTGGAGCCCATAAGGCCACCGGAGCCGGCGCCGGGAACCCACCCTCACCCCCGGCAGCGGCTCCGGATCTCAAAGGGGGCGGCTCGATGGGGGGTGGTGGGGGCCCCTCTCTCTCGCCCCTCGGGAGGTGTAGGCGCGCCCTTGCGCTAGGTGGGGCT
>NZ_JBHYVB010000234.1:4937-16367 GCF_042750115.1 Streptomyces sp. NPDC059455 | reverse complement strand
GCCCGCCCCCCGTCAAACACGCGGGGGCGCAACTGGGGGCGGCGGCCCCGCCCCCTCTCACTCCCCCCACGGGAGCTGTTGCCGCGCGCATCGGCTACGTGCGGCAACACAAGTGCCCAGTCGCCGTAACGTACTCGTCACCCCCCACGGGAACGAGCAAACTGGCTCTGAGCACCGCCTGTTGAATTCCGGACGGCCCTCGGAAGTTTTTCCCGGTGGCCCCCGGTTTTCCTGGGGAACAGCTTTCCTCTTCCGGGCTCCGCGCCGCTCCTCGTTTCACATCTGGCTAAAAGGGCGTGGTGACTGACCGTGCCAGCGTGCATACTCATCGGTGATCGGGGGGTGATCGCAATGTCACGTGTGGGGGTCTGGTGCTCCGTGTTCATTTCAGTGAACTCGATCTGGCCCGGCTGCGGATGGCGGTCCGCCCGGACGCGCTCTGGGAAACCGTTTTAAGTTTCCATAGGTTGCGGGAGAACCGGGCGGAGACCGTATACGGGAAATGGCGTTCCGAGGCTCGAAACCGACTCAACGGCGAAGCCCGGCTGCTTGCGCCGCTCATTCCGTCGCGTGGCTATTTCCCGGACTTCCTGACACCCGCCGAAGGGGTAATCGGTTGCGATGCCGCGATGTCCGCACTGCGCGCCATCTCGGGTGAGCGCTTGCACGCGGAGCTGGCCGGGCTTCCGGCGGCCCGGGCGCTCCCGGGGTGGATACGGGATCTGGCGCAGGGCGAGCGAAGATCGCTGGACCGGCTGATCAGGACGCTGCGCGCCTACCATCAGGCCGCCGTCGCCCCGTACTGGCCGCATATCCAGGCCCGGATCGAGGCCGACCGGGTGGCCCGGGGCCGTGCCCTGCTGGACGGGGGCGCCGACGGGCTGCTGGCCTCGCTGCCGCCGACGATGCGGTGGCGGGCGCCCGTGCTGGAGGTCGACTATCCGGTGGACCGCGATCTGTTGCTGCGGGGGCGGGGGTTGCTGCTGTTGCCGTCGTTCTTCTGCCGGGGGACGCCGGTGACCTTCCGGAACCCGGAACTGACGCCCGTTCTGGTCTACCCGGTCGAACACGCCCGGTGCGGTCTGATTCCCCGCCCCGAGCAGCGGCCCGCCGTCAGGTCCGGAGCCGGGGCGGGGTCCGGGGCTGGGTCCGGGTCGGGGTCCGGCTCCGGGTCCGCCCAGACGCTCGGCAAGCTGGTCGGGCAGACCCGCTCGGCGGTGCTGCTGGAGGTCGGCGGCGGCTGTACGACCAGTGAACTCGCCCGCAGGGTGGGCGTATCGCTGGCCTCGGCCAGCCAGCACGCCAGTGTGCTGCGCGAGGCGGGCCTGGTGCACACCCTGCGCCAGGGCAGCGCCGTCCTGCACACGCTGACCCCGCTGGGGGCGGCGCTGCTGCGGGGCGGGGCGCCGGGGGAGCGGGTCTTCGGGGTACCGGCGGCGCTGCCGCCGGTCGCCACGAGCGGGCGGGGGCAGTCAGGGCGCGGATGAGGCCTCCCGGCCCTCGGCCGTGTCGTGATCCCCAGCCTCCGCGTGTACACGGTCAGCACGGAGCGGGCCAGGGCGCGGGCCAACTGGGCCTCTGGGCTCGCGGCGTCCTCGATGGTGGCTTCGGTGACTCCGCCCACGCGTGAACGCGCGGGCTTCCTGTGTCGCGGGCTAGGCAGCGTCGCAGAGGGCCAGCTGGCGCTGACGCTGGATCCTGGCGTGCAGTCTGGCGACTTTCCGGGCTGCCGCCTTGTGCTTCTTGGTCCGGCGTGGGGTGCCTTTGGGGAAGGTGGACAGGTGCCGCTGGGCTTCGGTCAGTTCCTCGGCCATCGTGCCAAGGAACCCGGGGTTCGGGACGTGCTCACCGTCCGAATCGGTGAAGAAGTGCACCGTGCCCATGTCGATGCCGACGATGCTGCTGGTAGGGGGCAGAGGCTCGGCGGGCACGCTGTCGCAGGTGAGGACCACGTACCAGCGGTTGCCCTCGCGCTTGACCGAGACCGTCTTGACCCGGCCCTCCACGGCCCGGTGCTGATGTACTCGCACGTGCCCCACGCCCTGGAGACGCACGCGGGTTTGGATGTCGTGGGGGGTGGAGTCCCAGCGGCATCCGTCCCCGTCCTTCGGGAAGACGACGGTGTCGAAGTGGCCGACACCCTTGAACCCGGGGTATCCGGGTTTCCCGCCGCTCCCGACCCGGCGGAAGAACGCCCGGAACGCCTTGTCGAGCCGCCTGAGTGTGGCCTGCTGGCTGGAGAAGGACCAGCGGCCCTGACGCTCCGGGTCGAACGCCCGGATCTCGCTCAGTTGCGCGGACTGGTCTCCGTAGGTGATGTTGGTCTTCGACGCGTGCCGCCATGCGTCGCGGCGTTCCTGCAGGAACTTGTACGCACGCAGCAACACAACCCACCCCCCTTGCACCGTCTCCGCTGGTCAAGGCCGATGCGTTCACCCTACCGGCCACCACTGACAACGCAGCGAACTCCGCCGTTTCGTGGCTCCGTTTCGGCGATTCGAGTCCCCCACGGCGGGCCCGTGCGCGACATGGCGGACGAACGACGCCGTGAGCAGGACGACTACGGGGTGAGCAGTCCGGGGAGGTGCTCGGCCAGTTGTTCGTAGTCGGAGACGGTGTTGTAGAGATGGGCCGAGAGCCGTAGGAAGCCCCGGCCGTCCCAGGAGGTGATCGCGGTCTCGACGCCGGTGTCGGCCGCGATCCGGCGCTGCAGGACATGCGAGGCCTCGTGGTCGGTGGCGAGCCCGGCGGGCAGCGGGATCAGCCGCATCGCCGGGGCCTGGCTGCCGCCGACGGTGGTCAGGTCCGCGCCCAGGGCGTCGGCCAGCAGTCCCTGGGCCACCTCGGCCAGCTTGGTCATCCGGGCGCGGGCGGCGTCCCAGCCGTACGTCTCCTCGATGAACTCCAGCGAGCGCGGCGCCGCGAGCCAGGCGGTGAGGTCCAACGTGCCCTGGACGTCGAAGCGCTGCGGGAAGGGGTCCGGGGTGCCCCAGGAGTCGGTGAGCGGCCACAGGTCCTGGGCGTCGGGCCCGCGCGCCACCAGCGCCGCCGTACCGCGCGGCGCACAGCACCACTTCGGCCTCGGGGAACATCGGTACAGCGGTTAACGCTAAGCCGGTGATCACGGCGCCTAGCACAGGTGACAGGCCCGGCGACGAGGTTCGGTGGAAGATCCCTGAGCGGCTCCGGGCGCCGATAGGTTCCCGCTCATGCCAGTGGAGTTCCTGACCGACGAACAGGCGGCGTCGTACTGCAAGTTCACCGAGGAGCCGACCCGGCCGGAGCTGGAGCGGTTCTTCTTCCTGGACGACGAGGACCGCAAGCTGATCGCGAAGCGGCGCGGGGACCACAGCCGACTCGGTTTCGCTCTCCAGATGTGCACTGTGCGCTATATCGGCCGGTCCCTTCCGGACGATCCGCTGGACGTGCCGTGGGTCGTGGTCGAGCACCTGGCCACGCAGCTCGGCATCGAGGACGTCTCGTGCGTGAAGCGGTACACCGAGCGCAAGCCGACGGCTTACGAGCACGCGTGGGAGATCCGGGACGCCTACGAGTACCACGAGTACGAGGATGCGGAGTGGTCGCGTCGGTTCCGCACGTTCCTGCACGGGCGGGCGTGGACGCACGCCGAGGGGCCGGTGGCACTGTTCAACCAGGCGGTGGGCTGGCTGCGCCGTCACCGGGTGCTGCTGCCCGGGGTGTCGGTGCTGGCCCGGCAGGTGTCGGAGGCTCGGAAGGTCGCGGAGAAGCGGCTGCACGCCACGGTCGCGGGGGCCGCGCGGCGGGCGGACCCGGCACTGCCCGGGGACCTGGTGGCAATGCTGAAGACGCCGGAGGGCTCCCGGTTCTCGGAGCTGGAACGGCTGCGCCGGCCGCCGACGCGGACGACGGGCACCGCGTTCGCCCGCGCGCTGGAGCGAGTGGACGAGATCGGCGCGTACCGGCTCGGTCGGCTGAAGCTGTCGCAGATCCCGCCGAACCGGATGGCGGCGCTGGCCCGGTACGCGCTGGGGTCGAAGGCGCCGTTGCTGGAGCGGGCGCCGGAACTGAAGCGCACAGCGATGCTCACCGCGGTGATGCGGCACCTGGAGGCGAAGGCGATCGACGAGGCCCTGGACCTGTTCCAGGTCCTCATGGCCACGCGGCTGCTGAACACGGCGAAGCGGAAGACGGAGAAGGAGCGGCTGTCCACGCTGCCGCAGTTAGAGAAGGCGTCGCGCACGCTCGCACGGGCGGCGAAGGTGCTGTTCGAGGAGCTGGAGCTGGTCGAGGAACACGGCACGGACTTGAACGTGGCCGAGTTGTGGGCGGCGCTGGAGGAAGTCGCCCCGCGCGCTGCCGTGATGACCGCGGCGGCCACGGTGGTCTCGCTGGTGCCCGAGGACGAGGGGTCGGCTGAGCTCGCGATGCGGGCCGCGCTCGCGAACCGGTACGCCACGGTGCGCCCGTTCCTTTCGCTGCTGGGCGAGTCGAAGGCGCTGGACGCGGCGAGCGCGGGCAAGCGGGTCCTGGCCGGGGTGCGTGGTCTTCCGGCGCTGGCGCGGCGGAAGGTGGGCGTCAAGCCGCTGCTGCCGCGCGAGGTGGACGACAAGCTCGTGCCGCCGGCGTGGCGCAAGGCGGTGTACGCCAACCCCGATCTGCCGCAGGGTGCGGTCGACCGGGACGCGTACGTGGTGTGCGTGCTGGAGCAGCTGCACCGGGCCCTGAACAACCGCGACGTGTTCGCCTCGCCCTCGCACCGCTGGTCCAACCCGCGCGCCCGTCTGCTGGACGGGCCCGATTGGGACGCGGTCGAGGAGGACGTGCTGGCCGGGCTGAGCTTGGACATACCCGTTGAGGAGCACCTGGCGGAGCTGGTGCGGGGCCTGGACACCGGGTGGAAGCAGCCCGCCGAGCGTCTTCAGGAGGCGGGGCCGGCGGCGAAGGTCTCCATCGAGGTGCAGGACGACGGGCGGGTGAAGCTGAACGTCGACAAGCTCGGCGCGCTCGGCGAGCCGAAGTCCCTGACCTGGCTGCGCCAGCGGGTCGAGAGGATGCTCCCGAAGATCGACCTGCCGGACCTGCTGTTCGAGGTGAACGCCTGGACCGGGTTTCTCGACGCCTTTGTCCACCTGGGGGACGGGACGACCCGGATGAAGGACCTGTCGACTTCGGTGGTCGCGCTGCTGGTGTCGGAGGCCTGCAACATCGGCCTGGCGCCGGTGGTGAACCCCGGCTACGAGGCGCTGACCCGGGCCCGGCTCGTGCACGTCGACCAGTACTACCTGCGGGCCGACACCATCGCCGCGGCGAACGCGCGGCTGATCGCCGCCCAGGCCGAAGTGCCGATCGTGAAGTTCTGGGGCGACGGGCTGCTCGCCTCGGTGGACGGGCTGCGGTTCGTCGTCCCCGTCCGCACGATCAGCGCGGCGCCGTCGCCGAAGTACTTCGGGTTCAAGCGGGGCATCACCTGGCTCAACGCCGTCAACGACCAGGTCGCGGGCGTCGGGCAGATGGTCGTGCCCGGCACCCCGCGCGACTCACTGCACATCCTGGACGCGCTGCTGAACCTGGACAGCGGGGTCAAGCCGGAGATGGTGGCGACCGACAACGCCTCCTACTCCGACATAGTGTTCGGCCTGTTCAAGATCCTCGGCTACAACTTCAGCCCCCGTTTCCGTGACCTGGACGACCAGCGGTTCTGGCGGGCCACGATGCCCGGCGTCGAAACGGGCACGTACGGTGCGGTCGAGGGCCTGGCCCGCAACCGGGTGAACCTGAAGAAGGTGATCACGCACTGGCCGGACATGCTGAAGGTCGCCGGTTCCCTGGTCACCAACCAGGTCCGCGCCTACGACCTCTTGCGCATGTTCGGCCGCGAGGGGCGCCCAACCTCGCTGGGCGCGGCCTTCGCGGAGTACGGGCGAATCGCCAAGACCGAGCACCTGCTGCGCGTGGTCGACCCGGTCGACGACACCTACCGGCGGCAGATGAACCGCCAGCTCACCGTGCAGGAGTCCCGCCACAAGCTCGCGCGGGACGTGTGCCACGACAAGCGCGGCACCATCCACCAGGCGTACCGCGACGGGATGGAGGACCAGCTCGGCGCGCTCGGCCTGGTCCTCAACGCCATTGTGCTGTGGACCACGAAGTACATCGACGCCGCCGTGGAAAAGCTCCGCGCCGAGGGCCACAAGATCCGAGACGAGGACATCGCCCGCCTGTCCCCGCTCAAGCACCGCAACCTGAACCTGCTGGGCCGCTACAGCTTCCCCGCCTCGACACCGGCCGTCGGCGCCCTGCGCCCGCTGCGCGACCCGGACGCGACGGAGGTGGACGAGGACGACGACGGGAGCGGTCAAGAAGTGACGGGCATGTCTGACCGGCGGCGCACGGCGCGCGGCCCCAGAACTCAGAGTGACTGCGGGGAGCCGTGTCGCAGGCCGTCGTGAAGGAGGGGTCAGCGTTCGACGGTGCCGATGAGTCGGCCGCGGGCGAGGACAGGCGCAGTGATGGAGTGTAGAAGGACGCTGGGCCTTGCGCTGTCCGGTGCGGTCTTGCCCGCGGTCGCGCCCAGTGGGGTGGCAAGGGCGAAGAGTTGGAAGGTGTAGTGGTGGGGGCCGTGGCCCTTGATGGGTGCGGGTCCTTGGTATCCGCGTCCGATTACGGAGCGCAGTATCGTGACGCCGGGGGCTGGCTCTTTCGCGGCGAGGGCGCCGGGGGCGAGGGAGCGTACGTCGGGGTCGATCAGGACGACGCAGTGGACCGCGGGTTTGGGGGTGGGGACGTCGGTGTCCTCTACGACCAGCAGGAGCTGGGCGGTGCCGGTCGGCGGTGGATTCCAGGCCAGGTGGGGGGAAATGTTCTGGCCGCCTGCGCTCTTGGCGTGGTGCTCCGGCGGCATCGTGCCGAGGTGGTCGAAGCTGCGGCTACTGAGGTCCAGTAGTTCGGGCCCGTGGAGGTTCGGGCGATTCCACGCGGCGTGGGTATCGCCTGACCTGCGGTTCTTCAGAAGTCGGCCGAGGATGGGCATGGTGGTGCTCCCAGCATGTCGAGGGTCTTATCGTGGGTTGCGGTTTCGCCGCGTTGAGGAAGACGCGGTTCGGTGCGGTGGCGTGTCTCGGTGTCCGGGCCGGTGCTGGTGGGGTCGACGTGTGTGGCGTGGGTGCGGACGCCACACACGTCGACTGTCCGTCACTGGCACGTCAGACGGTCTGAGGTGGTTTGGTGGTTTCTGGCTCTGGCTTCTTGGGCGTTTCCGTCGGGGTGCGGCCTGGCAGCAGCAGGCTCAGGACGAGTGAGAGAGCGGTGAAGCCGGCTGCCCACCAGAACGCCTGGTCGAAGGCGTGGGCTGCCTGGGCCGCCGACCCTGTGTGGTGGCGCAGGGCGATGTCCAGGATGACGGCGAGCACGGCGACGCCGAAGGACCCGCCGATCTGTTGGGTGATGCGGGTGATGATGCCAGCGTGCGGTATCTGGTCGCGCCGAAGGCCGACGAACGCGGCGGCTTGCAGGGGGATGGATACGGCGGCGAGGCCGAAGCCGCGGACCACCAGCACCGCCATCAGGAGCCACTTGTTCGTCGTGGTCGTGGCCAGGGCAAAGGGCACGGTGGACAGTCCCACGATGGCGAATCCGGTGAAGGCGACCCATCTGGCCCCGAACTTGTCGCTGAGTCCGCCGGCCAGCGGCCGGCTCAGGAGCGCGCCGAGGCCCAGTGGTGCGACCAGCAGGCCGGCTTGGAGCGCGTCGGCACCGCGCACCTGCTGCCAGTACAGCGGCAGCAGCGCCATGCTGCCGTAGAGCGCGGCCCCTGACAGGAACATCGACGCGGACGCCGAGGCGAGCGGGCGGTGCGCAAGCAGCCGGACATCGACCAGGGCGTCGCCGGAACGACGGACCGAATACAGGGCGAAGATCAGCAGCAGGAGGGTGCCGGCCAACAGCGGGGCGAACGAGTCCGTTCGACCGAAGCCGCCGCCCTTCGAGGAGTTGGCCAGTCCGAACAGGAACGCGACCAAGCTGGGTGAGAGCAGCAGCCAGCCGAGGGTGTCAAAGCGCGGCCGCGCGTCGGTGGCGTCCGGGTCCAGCATCCGCCAGGCGAGGACGAATCCGACTGCGCAGAAGGGGACGTTCACCCAGAAAAGCCACCGCCAATCGAGCCAGTTCAACAGGACGCCGCCGATCACCGGGCCCGCGATCGGTCCTACCACGAACGGCAGGGTCACGATCGACATCGTGCGCCCCAGAGCCTTGCCCGCTGCCGCCTGCATGATCAGCGTTGAGAACAGAGGGAGCATGAGTCCCCCGCCGAGCCCCTCGATGACCCGGAAAACGATGAGGCTCCCGGCGTTCCAGGCCACACTGCACAGGACCGAGCCGACGAGGAACACCGCCAGCGCGAACACCCACACCCGCCTGCCGCCGAAGCGGGACTGTGCCCAGCCCGCCAGCGGGATGGACACGCCGAGCGCCAGCAGGTAGCCGGTGCTCACCCACTGGATCGTGGAGATCGGCACGTGCAGCTCCTGCGAGAGGGTCTGCAGCGCCACGCTGACGATCGTGGTGTCGAAAACCACGGCCAACGAGCCCACGATGAGCGCGACGGCAACTTTCATGACTTTCGGATCGATGCGATCCCCTGCGGTTGCCTTGGCCACGGCGGCCCCTGCCTCTCCTTCTCGTGCTGGGACTGGATGCCAGTCCTGGAAGAGCGCGACGACCGGCCCGCTTCCCATTCGGTCAAGGATCAGATCCTTTGTGCCAGCCGATCGAGTAGCGGCGCGGCCACCGCAAGCTGTTCCAGCTCCCACGGCGTGAAGCCGTCCGCAAGGGCCTGCGCGACCTGCTCGGTGCGGGCACTGCGCTTGTCCGCCAGCGCCTGTCTACCTGCGTCGGTCAGCGACAGCAGCACGCGCCTGCCGTCCCGCGGATCGGCGCCGCGCTCGACCAGTCCGCGCGCTTGGAGACCGCCGAGTGTGGCCCCCATCGCCTGCGCGGTGATCTGCTCCTGCCGGGCCAGCTCCGCGGACGTTGTCGGGCCGATACGGTCCAAGTGGGACAAGGCGACACGCTCGGGCATTGCGAGCTCGCCCTCGACCCGCACCTGACGCACACGCCTCAGCAGCGCACCGACACTGGCCAGCAGGGCGGTGGCGATCTCACCGGCATCCAGCTCCTCACTCATGTAATCAACCTAACTTATCAATCTGCCTTATCAAAATCAGCGCGCCACCGCCCCTGCGCCTGGCGCTTAGGATTTGCCAGCTCGGCCCGACCCGACTGGGACGGGTCTATTCCGGGGGGCGCCTGTCGACAACCGATCGTTTGACGACAGGCAGGCGGCGCGTCCAATGAACCCTGCAATCTGGGGGTTCACGGCGGCCCGAATCCAATCGGATCCGATGGTGATTGCTGACAGGGTTTGACGACAGGTAGGGTCCGATCCTCCGTACGGAAGGGGCCCCTCGGTGGCGAACCTGGTCTACAAGCGGGTCTCGACCGACCAGCAGTCCACCGCCCGGCAGAACCTCGTCCTGGACGCGGCCGGGATCGAGGACCCGGTCGTCTTCGAGGAGGACCCGGGCACCTCCAGCCGCCTCCACCCGCTCCAGCGGCCGAAGTTCGGCGAGCTGCTCGCGTATGCGCGGCCGGGCGATATCGTGCACATTTCCGAGATGTTCCGCCTCGTACGCGGCACCGGGCACATCCTCGACGTGCTCGACGTCCTCCACCGCGATCAGGTGGCGCTGCGCATCCACGACGGCGCGTTCTCCGCGATGGACCTCACCGCCCGTCACCCGCGCACCGGGGAGCTGCTGTCCACCGTGAAGTTCATGGTGCAGACCCTCGCCGCCGCCGGCGAACTCCAGCGTGACCTCCAGCGTGAGCTGACCTACGACGGACTACGCGCCGCCGAGGCCAAGGGCAGCAAGGGCGGCCGTCGGCCCGCCGTGGCGACCGACAGGACCGACACCGTCCGCACCGCATACATGGAGGGCCGCTCGATTGCTGCCCTCGCCCGCGACCACGGCGTCAGCCGCGGCGCGATTCGCACGGCGGTCGCCGACCTCATGCCCGACCACAACGGCATCGCGCAAGAGGGCACCCCCGCCCTGGAGCTGCCGGTCACCCTCGACATGCCGGGCAAGGTCGCGGACTTCCTCCGCGCAGCCGACCTGGGGCCCGCCGAGCGGGCCGCGCTCGACCAAGGGGTGACCGTACGGCGCGGCCAGGGCTACACCCTGCGCATCACGGCCGTGCCAGCGGTCCACCGCCAGCTCCTCGCCCGCTGCCAACCGCTCGATGGCGGCCAGGGTGTCCCTGCCGTCCCTGCCCAGCGCAAAGGCCGGCGCGAGTACGAGAACCGCGTCACCGGCCTCGGAAATCCGGCCTGAACAAGATCACCCGCTTAGCGTTAGCCGCTGTACCGATGTTCCAAGCACCGCCACTTGTGCAGATTGCCCACCCAGAAGTCGGCCGCCCCGGCCAGGCCGACCGGGTCGGCCAGCATGCCGGGCGCGTGGGCGCCGTCGACCAGGACCTTCGCCCCGGCGGCGTGGGCGAGCCGGGTGATCTCCGCCACCGGGAAGAGCCGGGCGGTGGGCGAGGTGATCTGGTCCACGACCACCAGCGCGGTGGCCTCGCTCAGCGCCCCCGCGAAGACGGCCGCGATCTCCTCGGCGGTCGCCTCCAGCGGGATGTGCACCGTCCGCACCCGGGCGCCGGCCCGCTCGGCGGCCCGCGCCGTACCCATCGCCACCGCGCCGTAGGCGTGGTCGGCCAGCAGCACCTCGCCGCCGGGCGGCAGCGGCAGACAGCCCAGCACGGTGCTCACCCCGGCGCTGGCGTTGGGCACCAGGGCGGTGTGCTCCGCCGGGACCCGCAGAAACCGCGCCACGGCGGCGCGCGCCTGCCCGACCCGCTCGGGCAGCTCCCGGAACCACGCGTCCGGGTTGGTCTCCATCTCCTCGCGCAGCGCCCGCTGGACCTCCTGGACGGTGCGCGGCACGGCGCCGAACGAGCCGTGGTTGAGATGGACGACCGAGGGATCGAGCGTCCAGTGCGACGACGGGGTGGTCATGGGTCCCTTCCTCGTTCTGGTTGGCTTAGTTGTCCGATGACTTCTCTGGGCTTCCGGAAACCGTAGAGGGACGAGACCGTTCTGAACGGACCGGGAGTTCCACTCCACCCTCTGCGAGGCGAGCGGCAATGAGGCGCTGGCCGCCCTGATCGATGTGCTGCGCGCCCGGGGCAGCCACTACAGCATCTACGGCGCCGCCGAGGCCGACACCATCCGGCTGGCCAGCGACCTCGGCCACGAGGCGCTGATCAACGCCATGGCCGCCCGCGATCCGGGGGCGCGGCGCGGGGGGGGCGCCCCGCCCGCGGAGACCGCAGGGGGGGATATAGACAAAGACACCCCCCCGCGAGGGAGTGGGCTCGCGAGGG
>NZ_JBHYVB010000234.1:0-4927 GCF_042750115.1 Streptomyces sp. NPDC059455 | reverse complement strand
TCACCCCCGCGCCGCGCTCTCACCCGCCCACCGGCGGTCCTAAACACCCCTGGGCCCGCCCCCCACCGGGGGCCCGCCGCGGCGGCCGCCACCGCGCATCTGTCCCAGACCGAGGTCTGGCTGCGGCGGTACGCCCCGCTGCCGGATGACGGCCCGGCTGCCGGACGACGGCCCGGCCGCCGGATAAGCCGCACCGGCCTCAGTGGTCCTCAATCGTCGATGCCCGTGCGCTCGACGCCCGCGACGATATAGCGCTGGAGCACCAGGAAGACCACCAGCAGCGGCACGATCGACACCGCCGCCGCCACGAACAGTTCATGGAGGTTGACGGTCTGGGCGGTGGTGAACGTCGACAGCGCCACCTGCACCGTCCACGCGTCCCGGTCCTGGCCGATGACCAGCGGCCACAGGAAGGAGTTCCAGGCGCCGATGAAGACGATCGTGCCGACCGCCGCGAAGACCGGCCGGGAGTTCGGCACCACGACCCGCCAGTACGTGCGCCAGTAGCCCAGCCCGTCCACCCGCGCCGCGTCCTCCAGCTCCCGGGGAAAGCCCAGGAAGTACTGGCGGAAGATGAACGCCGCGACCGCGCTGAACAGCGTGGGTACCACCAGACCGCGCAGCGTGGACACCCAGCCGAGCGAGCTGACCAGCACAAAGCTGGGCACGAAGGTGACCGCCGCCGGGACCATCAAGGTGCCCAGGATCCAGTAGAAGACCACATTGGCGTAGGCGTACGGGATGCGCGCCAGGCCGTACCCGGCGAGTGAGGCCAGCAGCAGGGTGCCCACGGTGGTGAGGACCGCGATCAGCGAGGAGTTGAGCAGTGCGTGCGCCATCGGCACATTGGGGTCGTCGAACAACTCGCTGACGTTGGACCAGTGCAGCTCGCCCGGGAAGAACGTCCACTCCGGCGAGGTGATGTCCGCCTCGCTCGACAGACCGTTGCGCACCAGCAGATAGAACGGGATCAGGAAGACCAGCGCGAGCGCGAGCAGCAGCACCAGCCGCACGGCGCGCCCGACGCCGACGAGGGCGTCCCGGACATCACGGGCGTTCCGACGCCGGACATCGGGCGTGTTCCGACGCCGGACGTCGCGCGACTTCGGGGGAGTGGGCATCAGTCCTCCTTCCGGCCCAGCCCGAACCAGCGGGCCTGCACCACCGTCACCACGGCGATGATCAGCGCCAGGATCACCGCGCCCGCACTGCCCAGGCCCAGGTTCTGCCCCTGGCCCAGCGCCGTGTAGTAGAGGTAGACCAGCGGCGGGCGGGCGTAGGGCGGATAGCCGCGCGAGTCCGACAGCAGGTTGTAGAACTCGTCGAACGCCTGGAAGGCGTTGATCACCAGCAGCAGCACCACCGCGACCGAGGTCGCCCGCAGCTGCGGAAAGGTGATGTGCCGGAACACCTGCCAGCCGGGCCGCGCCCCGTCCACGGCCGCCGCCTCGTACAGCCGCGGGGAGATGCGCTGCAGCCCGGCCAGGAACAGCACCATGTAGAACCCGGCCTGGAGCCACAGCCGTACGGTCACGATCACCAGCCAGTACCAGGGCGGGTCCGTGCTCGACAGCCAGGCGATCTGATCGGCGCCGAACCAGTCCAGCACGGTGTTGGCCAGCCCGAAACGCACCCCGTTGAAGATCGACATCTTCCAGATCAGCGCCGCCACCACATACGAGCACGCCACCGGCAGGAAGAACACCGACCGGAAGAACGCCTGCGCCCAGCGCAGCCGGTTGACCATCAGCGCCAGCGCGAGCGAGAGCGCGTAGGTGGCCGGGACGATGAACGCCGTGAAGACCAGGAAGGTCACCAGGCTGCCGGTGAACGCGTCGTCGCCCAGCATCGCCGTGTAGTTGTCGAAGCCGACGAAGTCCGTGGGCGAGACGGTGTTGTGCGCGTCGAAGAAGCTGAGATAGACGCTCCAGGCCAGCGGGACATAGGTGAAGAGGGTCAGCCCCAGGACGAACGGGCCGACGAAAATCCAGAACCACAGATGGCGGTTCTGCGGGCCCAGGAGCCCGCGGACGAACGCCCCCCGCATCAGCTCTTCTTCTTCACACGCCGCAGCTTCACACGCCGCAGCTCGGCCTCGGTCTTGCGGACCACCGACCGCAGCTCGCCGTCCGGATCGGCCCCGCCCTTGATGATCCGGCTCAGCGCGTCCTGGTAGGCCGTACGGCTCGCGGAGGTCCACAGCAGCGGCTCGGCACGGCCGTGGTCGGTGGCGAAGCGCACCGCCTCACCGGCCGCGCCCTGCCGCAGCTTGGCCGCCTTCGTGGCCAGCGAGATCCGGGCGGGGATGTGGAAGCCGTAGCGGAGCGCGAAGTCCTCCTGGTAGTCGGTCCGTTCCACCCACAGCCACTTCACATACGCCTTCGCCAGCGCCTTGTGCCGGGACCGGGCGCTGACCGCCGCCCCGTACGCGCCGACCGGCACCGCGGGCGCGCCGTGCGCCCCGTCCTGGGGGAACGGCAGCACCCCGAAGTCCTCCCCCAGCGCCTTCTTCACCTGCGGCAGCGCCCAGAGCCCGGACCACTGCATGGCGGTGAGCCCCTGCGTGAACGCGGCCGGATCCGACCAGTCGGAGGGCGCCCCGAGCAGCAGCGACTTCTCGGCGTAGAGCTGACGCAGCTTGCCGAGCGTCCGGGCGGCGGCCGGATCGTCGAAGCCGACCTTGCCGTCCTCGGTGACCAGGGTGAGCCCGGCGGCGTTGAGCGGGGTGCCGCCGAGGACGCCGGGGCCGCCGTCATTGCCCAGGAAGAGCCCCTTGACGTCCTTGGTGGTCAGCTCCTTCGCCGCGTCGATCAGCGCGTCGAGGCTGCGCGGCGGCTCCACGCCCGAGGCGTCGAGCATGCTCTTGCGGTAGTAGAGCAACTGGGTGTCGATGACCTGCGGAACGGCCCAGATCTTGCCCTGATACGTCTTCGGGGCGAGCACGGCCGGGTTGAAGTCGTCCTTGGCCTCGCTGAGGAGATCGGTGAGATCGACCACCTGGCCGCCCTGGATCTGGTCCAGCGTCGGGCCGTTGACCTCGAAGACGTCTGGGCCGGACTTCGTGAGCAGCGCGGCGGCGGTCTGCTGGTCGTAGTTGCCCGGCCGCCACTGCACCTGGACGTTCGCCTTCAGATACGCGTCGGCGTAGCGCCTGACGGCCTGTTCGGTGCCGGGCTCGCCGTACTGGTGGTACCACTGCTCGATCACCGGCTGGCCGGCGTGGTCATCGCCGTCCCGCCCGGTGTTGGACCCACAGGCGGAGGCGAGCGCCCCCGTGAGGGCCAGCCCCCCGCCCGCACTCAGCAGCCTTCGGCGACTCATGGACATTGGCGTGCGCCCCCTCGTCTCCCGGTCCCCGTACGACCCAACGATCAACGATGGAGGCGGATTACGACAGAGGTGTTGCGGGGGGATGTCACTTTTCGGTACCGGAATGTGACGCAGAGTCGACGCCGGTGTCGGGTTCGGCGCGCTCGGCGTCCATGTCGTCGAAGACGCGCTGGGCGGTGGCGAAGGCCGAGTTGGCGGCCGGGACACCGCAGTAGATCGCGGACTGCAGCAGCACCTCGCCGATCTCCTCACGGGTCAGCCCGTTGGTGAGCGCGGCCCGGATATGCATGGCCAGTTCGGCGTCATGGCCGTGGGCGATCAGCGCGGTGAGGGTGATACAGCTGCGGGTCCGCCGGTCCAGCCCGTCGCCGGTCCAGATCTCGCCCCAGGCGTAGCGGGTGATGAAGTCCTGGAAGCGGGCCGTGAACGGGGTCGTCCGGGCCACCGCGCGATCCACGTGCGCGTCCCCGAGGACGGCCCGGCGCACCGCCATCCCGGCGGAGTGGCGTGAGGCGTCGTCCCGTGGTTGCGACGGTGCTGGGCTGTCGAGGTGGGCGAGCAGCGCCCCGGTCACCGTCTCCGGCCGCTCCACACCCGCGAGATGCGCCGCCCCGGCGACCTCGAGCAGGCTCGCGCCGGGCACCGCGTCGGCGATTTGGCGGGCGTGGGAGGGCGGGGTCGCGGGATCGTCGCGACCGGCCACGACGAGGGTGGGCGCCGCGATCTTCCCCAGGTCGGCCGTCATGTCGTACGCGGCGAGAGCGTCGCAGCAGGCGGCGTAGCCCGCACGGTCCGTGGCCCGCAGATCCTCGATCAGCGCGGCGCCGACGGGCGTACGGGCGAAGTCGTACGAGAACCAGGTGCCCGGACGGCTCGCCACCATCGCCTCCGTCCCCTCCGCCCGTACGAGCGCCGCCCGCTCACGCCAGACGGCGGGCTCGCCGAAGCGGGCCGAGGAGCAGACGACGGACAGGCGACTGATCCGGTCGGGGTGGTGTGCGGCGAGATGCAGCCCGACAGCGCCGCCGATCGAAATCCCCGCGTACGCGAACCGCTCCCACCCCTGATCGTCGGCGAGCCGCAGCACGAGGGCGGCGAGATCGCCGATGGTGGCCGACCCGTCCGAGGGCAGCGGCGCGGCGGGGGAGCCGCCGTGCCCGGGCAGATCCCAGCGCAGTACGCGGTGGCCCCGGGCGAGCGCGGGAAGCTGGGGCTCCCAGACGGCGAGGGAGGTGCCGAGGGAGGGGCCGAGGATGAGGGGTGGGGCGGTGGGGGGTCCGGTGAGATTGTGGTGCGGGGGGTTGTTGGTCATGGGGTGGGTGCTCCGGGGTGCTCCGGTGGGTGGGCGGGTTGGTTGTGTTGTGCGGCGGGGGGTTTCCGCCCGCCCCTTCCCGAACGATGGGCTCCGCATCTGGGGCCTGGGGTTTCGCTGTCTGGGCGCGGGCCGGTGGGTTTTCCCCGCCCCGCCCCGCCCCTTCCCGAACCAAGGGCTGCGCCCCTGGACCCCGGGGTTTCGTTGCCTGGTGCGGGCCGGTGGGTGGGTTGTGCCCAACAGTTAATAAATGTGTTACCTCCCAGCGGTAGATTGGTTATGTAA
>NZ_JBHYVB010000233.1:12792-16883 GCF_042750115.1 Streptomyces sp. NPDC059455 | reverse complement strand
GGGGCCGTGGTGTGCGCGCCCCCCCCCCCCCCCGCCCCCGGGGGGGCCCGGGCCCGGCCGCCCCCCGCGGCGACCGCCGCCCGCGCCAGGACCCGGGACGGCGCCCCGACGAGCGCCGGCGCCAGGGCGGACCGCCCGGCCGTCCGGCCCCGCGCCCCCGCCCCGGCGCTCCCCAGCAGCTGCGGCTGGGCAGCCCGCGCCCCCGGCTGCGGCTGATCAGCCTCGGCCTCACCCTCGTCATGCTGGTCTTCGTCGTACGGCTGCTGCAGGTGCAGGCCGTCGACGCCAGCGCCTACGCGGCCAAGGCCAACATCAACCGCTACATCCCGGTGAAGCTGTCCGCCGAGCGCGGCTCCATCACCGACCGCAACGGCGTCGACCTGGCGACCACGGTGGACGCCTACGACATCACCGCCGCCCCCGACCTCCTCACGCCCAAGACGGCCAAGACCCACGACGCGCCCCGCCAGGCCGCGGCCCTGCTCGCGCCGATCCTCGGCAAGGACCAGGCGGACCTGGAGCAGAAGCTCACCGACAACCCCAGGTCGCAGTACGTCGTGCTCGCCCGGCAGCAGTCCCCGCAGGTCTGGAACCAGATCAAGGACCTGAAGAGCGCCCTGGACGACGCGGCGGCCAAGGGCAAGGGCACCAATGTCCTGGCCGGGGTCAACCGCGAGGCGCACAGCAAGCGGGTCTATCCGAACGGGGACCTCGCCGCCGGGATTCTGGGATTCGTGGACGCCGACGGACGCGGCTCCGCCGGGCTCGAGCAGCAGCTCAACAAGAAGCTCGCGGGCAAGGACGGCAAGCGCGTCTACGCCCAGTCCGGCGGCCACCAGGTGCCCACCGGCGACGTCAGGGAGCAGCCCGCGGTCCCCGGCAGCGACTACGAGCTGACCGTCGACCGGGACATCCAGTGGGCCGCCCAGAGCGCCATCGCCGACCAGGTGCGCAAGTCCGGGGCCGACCGCGGCTACGTCATCGTCCAGGACACCCGCACCGGGCAGCTCCTGGCCATGGCCAACGCCCCCGGCTTCGATCCCAACGACATCACCACCACGGACGCCGACGCCCTGGGCAACGCCGCGGTCTCCGACGCCTACGAGCCCGGCAGCGTCAGCAAGCTGATGTCCATGGCCGCCGTCCTCCAGGAGGGCGTGGCGCGCTGGGACACCCATGTGGTGGTGCCCAACCGGCTGCCCCGCGCCGACCGGGCCTTCGCCGACGACATCGACCATTCGACCTGGTACCTCACGCTCAACGGCGTGCTCGCCAAGTCCAGCAACATCGGCACGATCCTCGCCACCGAGCAGCTGGCCAAGACCAAGCGGCAGAGGAACCAGATCCTCTACTCCTACCTGCGCAAGTTCGGGATCGGCCAGCCCACCGGGCTCGGCTTCCCCGGTGAGACCCCGGGCATCCTGGCCAAGCCGCAGGACTGGAGCGCCTCCCAGCAGTACACCATCCCCTTCGGCCAGGGGCTGTCGCTCAACGCCATCCAGGCGGCCTCGGTGTACTCCACCATCGCCAACGGGGGCGAGCGCATCGCGCCCACCCTCATCCGCGGCGCCAGGGGGCCCGGCGGCGACTTCACCGCCGCGCCCGCCCCCAAGAAGACCCGTGTCGTCAGTAAGGAGACCGCGAAGACGCTCGCCGAGATGCTCGAGTCGGTGGTCGACGATGAGCAGGGCACCGGCACCAAGGCGAAGATCCCGGGCTATCTTGTCGCGGGGAAGACCGGCACCTCCAACCGAGTGGACCCCAAGACCGGCCGCTACCGCGGCTACACCGCGTCCTTCGCCGGCTTCGCCCCGGCCGACAAACCTCGGCTGACCGTCTACTGTGCCGTTCAGAACCCGACCAAGGGCAGTTACTTCGGCGGGCAGGTCTGCGGACCGGTCTACAAGAAGGTCATGGAGTTCGGCCTCAAGGCCCTGCAGGTCCCGCCCTCCGGGAAGCAGCCCAAACGGCTCCCGGTGAGCTACAGCCCGGGCCAGTGAGCGGACTCAGCAGTGACGACGATCACGCCGGACCCCGGGAACCACGGTCCGGTACGGCCCCGCACCGCCGCCTCATTTCGCGGGGGAGCGGGTGTCCCGGGTACGCTCACCGCCGTGCCCCACGCTGATCAGTCCCAAACCCCTCAGAAGGACGTTTCTGTGGAATACCCGGGAGCGCCCCGTCCTCTCCAGGTCCGCCCGATCCCGCTGGCGGAGCTGGCGGATCAGCTGGGCGTCGAAGCCCCCGAAGCCCCGGAAGGGGCCGCGGTCACCGGGATCACCCATGACTCGCGGGCCGTGCGCCCCGGCGATGTGTACGCCGCGCTGGCCGGTGCCCGCCTCCACGGCGCGGACTTCGCAGCCCAGGCCGCCGATCTCGGCGCGGTCGCGGTGCTGACCGACCCGGCCGGCGCCGAGCGCGCCGCCGCCACCGGCCTGCCGGTCCTCGCGGTGGACAACCCGCGCGGCCGGATGGGCGCGCTGGCCGCCACGATCTACGGCGAGCCGGGTCACGACCTGCTCCAGATCGGCATCACCGGTACCTCCGGCAAGACCACGACCGCGTATCTCATCGAGGGCGGCCTCAAGGCTGCCGCGAAGCACGATGGCGGCCTTACGGGGCTCATCGGCACCGTGGAGATGCGGATCGGCGACGAGCGCATCAAGTCCGAGCGCACCACCCCCGAGGCCACCGATCTTCAGGCCCTGTTCGCGGTGATGCGCGAGCGCGAGGTCCGCTCGGTCGTCATGGAGGTCTCCAGCCACGCCCTGGTCCTCGGCCGCGTCGACGGCTGCGTCTTCGACGTCGCGGTCTTCAACAACCTCAGCCCGGAGCACATGGAGTTCCACTCCGGCATGGAGGACTACTTCCAGGCCAAGGCCCAGCTGTTCACCAAGGCCCGCAGCCGCCTCGGAGTGATCAACTACGACGACGAGTACGGCCGCCGCCTGATCGAGCAGTCCGAGGTGCCCGTCACCACCTTCTCCGCCGAGGGCCACCCCGACGCCCACTGGCGCGCCGCGGACGTCGAGGTCGGCCCGCTCGGCTCGACCTTCACCGCCGTCGGCCCGAACGGTGAGTCCGTACGGGCCGCCGCGCCCCTCCCGGGCCCCTTCAACGTGGCCAACGCGCTCGCCGCCGTCGTCGCGCTCGCCGTCGCCGGGATCGACCCGCAGACGGCCGCCGACGGCGTCGCCGCCGTCCCCGGTGTACCGGGTCGGCTGGAGCGGGTGGACGTGGGCCAGCCCTACCTCGCGGTCGTCGACTACGCCCACAAGACCGACGCCGTGGAGTCGGTGCTGCGTGCCCTCCGTAAGGTCACCGACGGCAAGCTGCACGCCGTCCTCGGCTGCGGCGGGGACCGCGACCGGCTCAAGCGCGGCCCCATGGGCGCCGCCGTGGCCCGGTACTCCGACACGGCCGTCCTCACCTCCGACAACCCCCGCTCCGAGGATCCGCTCGCGATCCTCGCCGCCATGCTCGCGGGCGCCGCCGAGGTGCCCGCCCACGAGCGCGGTGATGTGCTGGTCGAGGAGGACCGGGCCAACGCCATCGCGGCCGCCGTCGCCCGCGCCGAGCCGGGTGACACCGTCATCGTGGCGGGCAAGGGCCATGAGCTGGGCCAGGACATCGCGGGCGTGATCCGGGCCTTCGACGACCGCCAGGTACTCCGCGAAGCCATCGAGCTCAGTGAGCGAGCCCACAGGCGCGATGCCACGCGCCCCGAGGCGAGCCCACAGCACCGGGACAAACACCTAGACGACCAGGGATGACAGACCGCCATGCGCGCACCAGCCCCCTCCAGGCAGCTCTCCCGCACGGCCGGAGGTGATCAGTGATCGCACTGTCCCTCACCGAGATCGCCGGCCTAGTCGGTGGACAGCCGCACGACATACCGGACCCGGACCTGAAGGTCACGGGCCCCGTCGTGATCGACTCCCGTGAGGTGCGGCCCGGCAGCCTCTTCGCCGCGCGGGCGCGGGGGCGCGGGGGAGGGGCGCACAGTGCCCGGGGGCCGGGCGCGGCGGGGGCGGGCGGCGGGGTCGTGGGGCGCGGTGCGGTCAAGCCAGTCACCGCACCCGCCCGCCGCG
>NZ_JBHYVB010000233.1:0-12782 GCF_042750115.1 Streptomyces sp. NPDC059455 | reverse complement strand
GCCGAGATGGGCCCGGCCCCCGGGCGTCCCCGCCGCGCGTGTGGCGGCGCCCGCCAGCCTCTCCCCCGCGCCCCCGGGGGCGCCCGTGGACGGCCACGACTTCGCCAGGGGCGCGGTCGAGGCGGGCGCCGCGGCGGTCCTGGCCGCCCGTCCCGTCGGCACCCCGGACGCCCCCGTACCGGCGATCGTCGTCCCCGACGTCATCGCCGCCATGGGAGCGCTCGCGCGCGCCGTCGTGGAGCGCCTGGGCACCACGGTGGTCGCCCTCACCGGCTCCGCCGGCAAGACGAGCACCAAGGACCTCATCGCCCAACTGCTCCAGCGCCGGGGCCCGACCGTATGGACGCCGGGCTCGCTCAACAACGAGATCGGCCTGCCGCTCACCGCGATGAGCGCCGACGAGGCCACCCAGCACCTGGTGCTGGAGATGGGCGCCCGCGGTAAGGGCCACATCCGGTATCTGACGGAACTCACCCCGCCCCGTATCGGACTCGTGCTCAACGTCGGCACCGCCCATATCGGGGAGTTCGGCGGCCGGGAGCAGATCGCCGAGGCCAAGGGCGAGCTCGTGGAGTCCCTGCCGTCCGCCGCGGAGGGCGGGGTGGCGGTGCTCAACGCCGACGACCCCTTGGTGCGCGCCATGGCGTCGCGCACCAAGGCCCGTACCGTCCTGTTCGGCGAGGCCGAGGACGCCGATGTGCGCGCCGGGAATGTCCGGCTCGCCGACGGCGGGCGTCCCGCCTTCACGCTTCACACCCCTACCGGGTGCAGCGAAGTGACCATGCGCCTGTACGGTGAGCACCACGTGTCGAACGCGCTCGCCGCGGCCGCCGTCGCCCACGAGTTGGGCATGTCCGTCGACGAGATCGCCGTGGCGCTCTCCGAGGCGGGGCAGCTCTCCCGCTGGCGGATGGAGGTCACCGAGCGCTCGGACGGCGTGACGGTCGTCAACGACGCCTACAACGCGAACCCCGAGTCCATGCGAGCAGCGCTGCGCGCGCTGGTCGCCATGGGCGCTGCCACACCGGGGCGTCGCACGTGGGCGGTGCTCGGCCCGATGGCCGAGCTGGGCGAGGATTCACTGGCCGAGCACGACGCGGTCGGGCGGCTGGCCGTCCGGCTCAACGTCAGCAAGCTCGTGGCGGTCGGCGGCCAGGAGGCCGCCTGGCTGGACATGGGCGCCAAGAACGAGGGTTCGTGGGGTGAGGAGTCGGTGCACGTGTCCGACGTGCGGGCAGCGGTCGATCTGCTGCGCAGCGAGCTGCGACCGGGGGACGTCGTGTTGGTGAAGGCATCCAGGTCGGTCGGCCTGGAGCGGCTTGCGCAGGGATTGCTCGACGGTGAGGGTGAGGTCTCCGGCCGATGGGCATGAGGCAGGTTCTCTTCTCGGGAGCCATCGGGCTCTTTCTGACCCTGATCGGCACACCGCTGCTGATCAAGCTGCTGGCCCGCAAGGGCTATGGCCAGTTCATCCGGGACGACGGTCCCCGGACGCACGGCAGCAAGAAGGGCACGCCCACGATGGGCGGTATCTCCTTCATCCTGGCCACGCTGATCGCTTACGCCCTGACGAAGGTGATCACGGGCAGCCAGCCGACCTTCTCGGGCGTGCTGGTGCTCTTCCTGTTCGCGGGCATGGGCCTGGTCGGTTTCCTCGACGACTACATCAAGATCGTCAAGCAGCGCAGCCTGGGTCTGCGGGCCAAGGCCAAGATGGCCGGTCAGCTGATCGTCGGTATCGCCTTCGCGATCCTCGCACTGAACTTCGCCGACGCGCGCCAGCAGACCCCCGCCTCCGACCGGCTCTCCTTCGTCCAGGACTTCGGCTGGTCCTTCGGCCCGGTGATCTTCGCGATCTGGGCGCTGTTCATGATCCTGGCGATGTCGAACGGCGTGAACCTCACCGACGGTCTCGACGGTCTGGCCACCGGCGCCTCCGTGATGGTCTTCGGCGCCTACACCTTCATCGGCGTCTGGCAGTACCAGGAGTCCTGCGCCAACGCGCAGACCCTCACCAACCCGGCGTCCTGTTTCGAGGTCCGCGACCCGCTCGATCTGGCCGTCGTCGCCTCCGCCCTGATGGGCGCCTGCTTCGGCTTCCTGTGGTGGAACACCTCACCCGCCAAGATCTTCATGGGGGACACCGGTTCGCTAGCGCTCGGCGGCGCGCTCGCCGGCCTCGCCATCTGCTCCCGTACGGAGCTGCTGCTGGCCCTCCTCGGCGGTCTGTTCGTCCTGATCACCATGTCCGTGGTCATCCAGGTCGGCTCCTTCCGGACGACCGGGCGACGGGTCTTCCGGATGGCACCGCTCCAGCACCACTTCGAACTCAAGGGGTGGAGCGAAGTCCTTGTGGTGGTCCGGTTCTGGATCATCCAGGGCATGTGCGTGATCGTCGGCCTCGGCCTCTTCTACGCGGGGTGGCGGGCCTCGTGACGTCCGGCGCCGCTTCCCCCGACGTGTCCGACCTCGCCGGACGGCAGGTCACCGTCGCCGGACTCGGCGTCTCCGGGGTCCCCGCAGCGCGTGCGCTGCGGGGCCTCGGGGCCTCGGTGACCGTGGTCAACGGCAGCGACGGCGAAGCGCAGCGCGCCCAGGCGGCCGAGCTGGAGCCGCTGGGCATCACGGTCCGCCTCGGGGACGGCGAGACGCTTCCCGACGGCACCGAGCTGATCGTGACCACCCCCGGCTGGAAGCCCACCAGCCCGCTCTTCCTGGCCGCCGCCGAGGCGGGCGTGCCCATCTGGGGCGATGTCGAGCTGGCATGGCGGCTGCGCGGGAAGGGCGCCCCGCCCTGGCTCGCGGTCACCGGCACCAACGGCAAGACGACCACCGTAAGGATGCTGGCGGCCATCCTGGAGGCGGCCGGGCTGCGCACCGCGGCCGTCGGCAACATCGGCGTCTCGCTCCTGGACATCGTGCTGGGCGACGAGCCGTACGACGTGCTGGCCGTCGAGCTCTCCAGCTACCAGCTGCACTGGGCGCCCTCGCTGCGCGCCCACTCCGGGGCGGTGCTCAACCTCGCCCCCGACCACCTCGACTGGCACGGCTCCATGGCGGCCTACGCGGCCGACAAGGGCCGGATCTACGAGGGCAACCAGGTGGCCTGCGTCTACAACGTGGCCGACCCCGCCACCGAGGACCTGGTGCGCGCGGCCGACGTCGAGGAGGGCTGCCGGGCGATCGGCTTCACCCTCGGCACCCCCGGTCCCTCCCAGTTCGGCGTCGTGGAGGACATCCTCGTCGACCGGGCCTTCGTGGCGGACCGGCAGAAGCAGGCGCAGGAGCTCGCCGAGGTCTCCGACGTGAACCCGCCGGCCCCGCACAACATCGCCAACGCCCTGGCGGCGGCCGCCCTGGCCCGCGCCTACGGCGTCCCGCCGACGGCCGTACGGGACGGCCTGCGCGCCTTCCGGCCCGACCCGCACCGGGTGGAGCACGTGGCGGACGTCGACGGCGTGGCCTACGTCGACGACTCCAAGGCGACCAACACCCATGCCGCGGAGGCGTCGTTGGGCGCCTATGAGCACATCGTGTGGATCGCGGGCGGCCTCGCCAAGGGGGCCACCTTCGACGAGCTCGTCCTTACGGCGGCCAAGCGGCTGCGCGGCGTGGTGCTCATCGGCGCCGACCGCGCCCTGATCCGGGAAGCGCTCACGCGACACGCAGCAGATGTCCCGGTCGTGGACCTCGACCGGACCGACACTGGGGCGATGGCTGCGGCTGTGCGCGAAGCGGCGCGGCTCGCCCGGCCGGGCGATACCGTCCTGATGGCCCCGGCCTGTGCCTCGATGGACATGTTCACCAACTACAACGAGCGGGGCGACGCCTTCGCCGCGGCGGTTCATGACCTGGCCTCCGGCCGGGTCCCGGACGATCAGTAGCCCGCCGGTCCCCCGCGAGGACCGCCCGCGCGGGGAAACCGGAGGGGATACGACATGACGCCTGACCAGCCCGCCGCCCCGCGCTCCCGGACGGCCCGCCCCGGCACCGGCCGCCAGGTGCCGCGCTCGGGCGGCGCCCCGCGGCTGCGGGAGGCCGTACGGGGCAAGGGCCGAGCGGCGTCACCGGCCCGCCCGCGGGGCACGGCGGGCGCCTCCCGGCCTCCGCGCCGCCCCTCGAGGGTCAACGTCCCTGAAGCCCTGCGCGGGCTTCAGCAGCGTGTCAGGCGGGCCTGGGACCGGCCGCTGACCGCGTACTACCTGCTGCTCGGCGGCTCGCTGCTGATCCTGGTGCTCGGGCTGGTCATGGTCTACTCCGCATCCCAGATCAAGGCGCTGCAGTCCGGGCTCTCACCGTCGTACTTCTTCCGCAAACAGCTCTTCGCCGCCGCGCTCGGCGGCGCGCTGATGCTGCTCGCCGTGCGGATGCCCATCAAACTGCACCGCGCCTTCGCCTATCCGCTGCTCGCGGTCTCGGTCTTCCTGATGTGTCTGGTGCAGGTCCCGGGCATGGGAATCGCGGTCAACGGCAACCAGAACTGGATCTCCTTCGGCGGTCCCTTCCTGCTCCAGCCCAGTGAGTTCGGCAAGCTCGCGCTGGTCCTGTGGGGCGCCGATCTTCTCGCCCGCAAACAGGACAAGCGACTGCTGGCCCAGTGGAAGCATCTGCTGGTCCCGCTGGTGCCCGCGACCGGCATGCTGCTCGGCCTGATCATGCTGGGCGGGGACATGGGCACCGCGATCATTCTCACGGCGATCCTTTTCGGCCTGCTGTGGCTGGCCGGCGCCCCCACCCGGCTCTTCGCGGGCGTCCTCGCCTTCGCCGGGGTCATCGGTCTGCTGCTCATCAAGACCAGCGCCAACCGGATGTCCCGGCTCGCCTGCATCGGCGCCACCGAGCCCGGTGCCAACGATCAGTGCTGGCAGGCGGTGCACGGGATCTACGCGCTCGCCAACGGCGGATGGTTCGGCTCAGGACTCGGGGCAAGTATGGAGAAATGGGGCGAACTACCCGAACCGCATACTGACTTCATCTTCGCGATTACCGGGGAGGAACTCGGTCTGGCGGGGACGCTGTCGGTTCTCGTTCTCTTCGCGGCTCTAGGCTATGCGGGTATCCGCGTGGCCGGACGCACGGAGGACCCCTTCGTGAGGTACGCCGCGGGAGGTGTGACCACCTGGATCACGGCCCAGGCCGTGGTCAACATCGGCGCAGTGCTGGGTCTGCTGCCGATCGCTGGTGTTCCGCTCCCGCTGTTCTCCTACGGAGGGTCCGCCCTGCTGCCGACCATGTTCGCCGTCGGCCTGCTGATCGCCTTCGCACGGGCAGAGCCCGGTGCGCGGGCGGCGCTGGCCATGCGGCAGCCTGCTTTGCGGAAGAAGCTGGCTCGGGTGAGACGGAAGACGATGAGACGGCCCGTCAAGAGGCGGCCGTCCGGAGAGCGGTGAATTTCGGTGCATGTCGTACTCGCCGGTGGGGGGACCGCCGGCCACATCGAGCCCGCGCTCGCCCTCGCGGACGCCCTGCGCAGGCAGGACCCGACCGTGGGGATCACGGCACTCGGCACGGAGCGTGGGCTCGAGACCCGGCTCGTACCGGAGCGCGGCTATGAGCTCGGGCTCATCCCGGCCGTACCGCTGCCGCGCAAGCCCACCCCTGAACTGATCACCGTCCCCGGGCGGCTGCGGGGCACCATCAAGGCCGCCGAGCAGATCCTGGAGCGCACCAAGGCCGACTGCGTCGTCGGCTTCGGCGGCTATGTGGCCCTGCCCGGCTACCTGGCGGCCAAGCGGCGCGGTGTGCCGATCGTCGTCCACGAGGCCAACGCCCGCCCCGGCCTCGCCAACAAGATCGGCTCCCGCTACGCCCACTTCGTGGCGGTCTCCACCCCGGACAGCAAGCTCCGCAACTCCCGCTATGTGGGCATCCCGCTGCGCCGCTCCATCGCCACCCTCGACCGGGCCGCGGTCCGCCCCGAGGCCCGCGCGGCCTTCGGGCTCGACCAGAACCTGCCGACGCTGCTGGTCTCCGGCGGCTCGCAGGGCGCGCGGCGGCTGAACGAGGTGGTCCAGACGGTGGCGCCGTTCCTCCAGCGCGCCGGGATCCAGGTGCTCCACGCGGTCGGGCCGAAAAACGAAATGCCGCATGTGGACAACATGCCGGGAATGCCGCCCTATATCCCGGTACCGTATGTGGACCGGATGGACCTCGCGTACGCCGCGGCTGACATGATGCTCTGCCGGGCGGGCGCGATGACCGTCGCCGAACTGTCCGCCGTCGGGCTCCCCGCCGCCTACGTCCCGCTGCCGATCGGCAACGGCGAGCAGCGGCTCAACGCCCAGCCGCTGGTCAAGGCGGGCGGCGGGCTGCTGGTCGACGACGCCGAGCTGAGCCCCGAGTGGGTGCAGAGCAATGTGCTGCCGGTGCTCGGCGACCCGCACCGGCTGTACGAGATGTCCCGGCGCGCCGCCGAATTCGGCCGCAGGGACGCCGACGAGCTGCTGGTCGGCATGGTGTACGAGGCGATCAGCGCACGCCGCCAGGCGTGAGGAGGCAGGGAGCGTGGCCGGACCGTCGACCGCCGAGCGCGGCGCACGAGGGACGGCTCGGTCCGGCCCGCCCCCACGCCTCCTCCGGGTCCGTCGCGGGCTCCGGCCGCCCGGCCGCCGCACCCTGCTGGTGACGGTGGTGGCGGTGACCCTGCTCGGTGCCGGGTCCGTCTGGCTGCTCTACGGTTCGAGCTGGCTGCGGGCCGAGCGGGTGCGGGTCGCCGGCACCACCGTCCTCACCGCCGACGAGGTGCGCGACGCCGCCGATGTATCCCTGAACACCCCTCTGGTGGCGGTGGACACCGGAGCGATCGAACATCGTGTACGCGAGCGGCTGAAGCGGATTGCGAAAGTGGACGTATCCCGGTCATGGCCGCACACCATCAGTCTGGTGGTGACGGAACGCAGGCCCGAAGCCATTGTCGAAGAGGACGGGAAGTTCCACGAAGTGGACGCCACAGGAGTCCGGTTCTCCACGCTGAGCGAGCGTCCGAAGGGGGTTCCGCTGCTGGAAATGGAGCCGGATCGGTCGCCGAGTTCGCGCCATTTCGGCCCCACCGGACTGCGCCGCGAGGCGGTCCGGGTGGTCACCCAACTCCCCGAGAAGGTCCGCCAGGACACCCGTTCCCTCCGGGTCCGCTCGTACGATTCGATCACCCTGGAGCTGACCGGGGGCCGTACCATCGCCTGGGGGAGCGGAGAGCGTGGCGAGGCGAAGGGGAAGGCGCTCACCGCCCTGATGAAAGCGCGGCCGGACGCCGACCACTTCGATGTCCAAGCGCCGAGTGCCCCCGCGGTGTCTCGCAGTTGACGTCGATAGCGGCAGGCCAGCACCCTGGTTGGCTAGCCCGCTGGGTGATCACATAGGGTGAAAAGAAAAGCGGGAGGTCCGGCGTGTTCATTGAACGCGCGACACTTGTCGACTTAGTGTCCTGTTCCGAAGAGTCCGGGAAACAGAGGCACTGGTAACCCTAAACTTCAGCGTTAGGGTTGGGGTCGGCAATCGGAACCGTCCCATTCGGCATCAGTCGGCGCACCGCGGCAACAGCGGGGTGGCGACACGTAACTCGAGGCGAGAGGCCTTCGACGTGGCAGCACCGCAGAACTACCTCGCAGTCATCAAGGTCGTCGGCATCGGCGGCGGTGGCGTGAATGCCATCAACCGGATGATCGAGGTCGGGCTCAAGGGCGTCGAGTTCATCGCGATCAACACCGATGCGCAGGCCCTGCTGATGAGTGACGCGGACGTCAAGCTGGACGTCGGTCGCGAGCTCACCCGGGGCCTGGGAGCCGGCGCCAACCCCGACGTCGGCCGTAAGGCCGCCGAGGACCACCGCGAGGAGATCGAGGAGGTCCTCAAGGGGGCCGACATGGTCTTCGTGACGGCGGGTGAGGGCGGCGGCACGGGCACCGGCGGTGCCCCGGTGGTCGCGAACATCGCCCGCTCGCTGGGCGCACTGACGATCGGTGTGGTCACCCGTCCGTTCACCTTCGAGGGCCGCCGCCGCGCCAATCAGGCGGAGGACGGCATCGCGGGTCTCCGGGACGAGGTCGACACCCTCATCGTGATCCCGAATGACCGGCTGCTGTCCATTTCGGACCGTCAGGTGAGCGTGCTCGACGCGTTCAAGTCGGCCGACCAGGTCCTGCTGTCGGGTGTTCAGGGCATCACCGACCTGATCACCACCCCGGGTCTGATCAACCTCGACTTCGCGGACGTCAAGTCCGTGATGTCGGAGGCCGGATCGGCGCTCATGGGCATCGGCTCGGCCCGCGGTGACGACCGCGCGGTGGCCGCGGCCGAGATGGCGATCTCCTCGCCGCTGCTGGAGGCGTCCATCGACGGCGCCCGGGGCGTGCTGCTCTCCATCTCCGGCGGCTCGGACCTCGGTCTGTTCGAGATCAACGAGGCCGCCCAGCTGGTGAGCGAGGCCGCCCACCCCGAGGCCAACATCATCTTCGGCGCGGTGATCGACGACGCGCTCGGCGACGAGGTCCGGGTCACCGTGATCGCGGCGGGCTTCGACGGCGGTCAGCCGCCCGCGAAGAACCGCGACAAGGTGCTCGGCTCCTACAGCGGCGGCAATCGCGAAGAGGGATCCGGCAGCTCCTCGAACCGCCCGGCCGGCCAGGACAGCGGCAGCCGCCCGTCCTTCGGCGGGCTGGGCAGCGTCACCCCGCGCGAGGACGAGCCCGCCCCGGCGGACCCCGCCCCGGTCGCCGAGGTGCCGCCGCCCCCGGTGCCCACCCCGCACCCCCAGGTCCCCCCGGCTCGCCCCTACCCGGACAGCCAGGCCGAGGAGCTGGACGTCCCGGACTTCCTGAAGTGAGCCGTCCGGTATGGCTCGACGGCGACTTTGAAGTGAACCAGACGTGATAGCGCAACAGCACGACGCGAGCGGCGCGCACTTCGCCTTCACCGACCGGTGGGGCGGGGTGAGCGCCGCTCCGTATGAGGAGCTCAACCTCGGCGGGGCGGTCGGCGACGACCCCCAGGCCGTACGGACCAACCGCGAGCTGGCCGCCAAGGCGATGGGCCTGGACCCGGCGGCGGTCGTCTGGATGAACCAGGTGCACGGCCGGGACGTCGCGGTGGTGGACGGACCGTGGTCGGACGACGAGATCCCGGCGGTGGACGCGGTGGTGACGCGGCGTCGGGGCCTCGCCCTGGCCGTCCTCACCGCCGACTGCACCCCGGTGCTGCTGGCCGATCCGGTGGCCGGGGTCGTCGGCGCCGCCCACGCCGGGCGGCCGGGACTGGTCGCCGGAGTGGTCCCGGCGGTGGTGGAGGCGATGACCGAACAGGGCGCCGAGCCCGCCCGGATCGTCGCCCGCACCGGTCCGGCGGTCTGCGGCCGCTGCTACGAGGTCCCCGCGGACATGCGCGCCGATGTCGCCGAGACGGTGCCGGAGGCGTGGGCCGAGACCAGCTGGGGCACCCCCGCCGTGGATGTGGCGGCCGGTGTGCGGGCCCAACTGGCACGCGCGGGTGTGCGGATGGACGAGATGGATGGAAAATCTCACATCTGCACCCTGGAGTCTGCGGACCACTTCTCGTACCGGCGCGAGCGCACCACCGGGCGGCTCGCGAGCTATGTCTGGTTGGGCGGCTGAGAGCTGTGACGGATCGCAAGGCGGAACTGGCCGCGAATCTGGCCCGGGTGGAGGAACGTATCTCTGCCGCCTGCGCCGAGGCCGGTCGCAAGCGCGAAGAGGTGACCCTGATCGTGGTCACCAAGACCTATCCGGCGAGCGATGTCCGTTTGCTCGCGGAACTCGGCGTACGGCATGTCGCCGAGAACCGCGACCAGGAGGCCGCCCCCAAAGCCGCGGAATGCGCGGATCTGCCATTCATCTGGCACTTTGTCGGGCAATTGCAGACCAATAAGGTGCGTTCCGTATCGAGTTATGCCGATGTGGTGCAATCTGTCGATCGCAAGCGATTGGTCGACGCGCTCTCCCGTGCGGCTGTGGGGGCCGCGCGGGAGCTGGGCGTCCTGATTCAGGTCGCGCTCGACGTGGACTCCAGTGACCGGGGAGAGCGCGGAGGGGTGGGACCGGACGGAGTGGAACGGCTCGCCGAGTCCGTGGCCGAGGCCGAAGGGCTCCGGCTCGACGGTCTGATGACCGTCGCCCCGCTGACGGGTCCCTATGAGGGGCGGCCGCGGGCGGCGTTCGACCGGCTGGCGGAAATCTCATCCCGCCTGCGCGTGGCCCATCCGGCTGCGAACATGGTCTCGGCGGGGATGAGCTCGGACCTGGAGGAAGCGGTGGCGGCGGGGGCGACACATGTGCGCGTCGGCACTGCGGTACTCGGAGTCCGACCCAGGCTCCGGTAACGTCGCGAAGAAGTCGGACCACAGCAGAAAATATGGTCATTCCCGTCAAAAGGCGGGCGGGCCACGTGGATCCATGGCATCCGGTGGCGGAGCCGATCCACCACAGAGCGGAGGACGCAGAAAATGGCCGGCGCGATGCGCAAGATGGCGGTCTACCTCGGCCTCGTGGAGGACGATGGGTACGACGGCCGGGGATTCGACCCCGACGACGAGTTCGAGCCCGAGCCGGAGCCCGAGCGGGACCGTCGGCGGCATCAGGTGGTGGAGCCCGAACCGCGGCCGGAAAGGGGCGAATCTGTGCGAGTCGTCCACCCTCCCGCACAACGCGAACCGGCTCCACTTGCGGTGGAAACCGGGCGACCCGCGCGAATTGCCCCCGTGGCGTCCATCACACCTGAACGTCAGAACTTGGAGAAGAACGCCCCAGTGATCATGCCCAAGGTCGTGTCCGAGCGGGAGCCGTACCGCATCACCACACTGCACCCCCGGACCTACAACGAGGCCCGTACTATCGGGGAACACTTCCGTGAGGGCACTCCCGTGATCATGAATCTGACGGAGATGGACGACACGGATGCGAAGCGACTTGTCGACTTTGCGGCCGGTCTGGTGTTCGGTCTCCATGGGAGCATTGAGCGGGTGACGCAGAAGGTGTTCCTGTTGTCTCCTGCTAACGTCGATGTCACGGCGGAGGACAAGGCCCGTATCGCAGAGGGCGGGTTCTTCAACCAGAGCTGAGACGCAAAAACGGCAAACCGGCAACACCGAGTCATCCGAGGCCGAAAGGCCGAGTACGAACCAGGGGAGAGGGACGCGCGGGATGGGCATCGCACTACAGGTGATCTACATCGCGCTCTACTGCTACCTGATCGTGCTGATCTTCAGGCTCGTGATGGACTACGTCTTCCAGTTCGCGCGCTCGTGGCAACCCGGTAGGGCGATGGTGGTCATCCTCGAGGCCACCTACACTGTGACCGATCCGCCACTCAAGCTGCTCCGGCGGTTCATTCCGCCGTTGCGTCTCGGGGGTGTGGCGCTCGACCTGTCCTTCTTCGTGCTGATGATCATCGTCTGGATCCTGATCACCGTCGTGAGCAATTTTGCGAGCAGGGTGTGAACGATACGGTCTTGCCGATTGCCGACGACTACGTTGAGGTGAAGTAGAGATGCCGTTGACCCCCGAGGACGTGCGGAACAAGCAGTTCACGACCGTCCGCCTCCGAGAAGGCTATGACGAGGACGAGGTCGATGCCTTCCTCGACGAGGTCGAAGCCGAACTGACCCGGCTGTTGCGGGAGAACGAGGACCTGCGCGCCAAGCTGGCAGCCGCGACGCGTGCCGCCGCCCAGAGCCAGCAACAAGGCATGCGCAAGCCTCCCGAACAGCAGGAGCGGCCAGGGGCACCTGTGCCCGCCGCCATATCTGGACCGCCGCAGCCGGTGCCCCCCGGCCAGCAGCAGATGGGTGGCCCGCCCCAACTCCCGGGCGGAGCTCCGCAGCTGCCGGCCGGCCCGATGGGCCAGAACGGCCCCGGCCCGATGCAGCAGGGTGGCCCCGGTCCCATGCAGCAGGGCGGTCCCGGCCCGATGCAGCAAGGTGGCCCCGGTCCGATGCAGCAGGGTGGACCCATGGGTCCCGGCGGCCCCATGGGTGGCCCGATGGGCGGTCCCGGTGGCCCGGGTGGCCCCGGCGGTCCTGGTGGCCCCGGTGGCCCGCAGCTGCCGCAGCCGGGGCAGGGCCCGGGCGGCGACAGCGCCGCGCGCGTGCTCTCGCTCGCGCAGCAGACCGCCGACCAGGCGATCGCGGAGGCCCGTTCCGAGGCCAACAAGATCGTCGGCGAGGCCCGTAGCCGCGCCGAGGGCCTGGAGCGGGACGCCCGCGCCAAGGCCGACGCGCTGGAGCGGGACGCGCAGGAGAAGCACCGTGTCGCGATGGGCTCCCTGGAGTCCGCTCGTGCCACGCTCGAGCGCAAGGTCGAGGACCTGCGCGGCTTCGAGCGCGAGTACCGCACGCGGCTGAAGTCGTACCTGGAGAGCCAGCTGCGCCAGCTGGAGAACCAGGCCGACGACTCGCTCGCTCCGCCGCGCACCCCGGCCGCCGCCTCGCTGCCGCCGTCCCCCTCGATGAGCGGCTCCATGGCCTCGGCCGGCGCCGGCACGATGGGTGGCCACACGATGGGCGGCAACCAGTCCATGGGCGGCCACAACCAGAACGGCGGAGCGCCGTCCTACGGTGGCCAGCAGCAGATGTCTCCCGCGATGACCCAGCCGATGGCACCGGTGCGGCCGCAGAGTCCGCAGCCGATGCAGCAGGCGCCGAGCCCGATGCGGGGCTTCCTCATCGACGAGGACGACAACTGACGCGGGGCGCGTAAGCGCGGAGCGTTTCGGCAATCACAAGGGCCGGGGGCGACGATGCAGGACCAGGGGCGCCCGGCGGTTGGTCGGCCCCC
>NZ_JBHYVB010000232.1:10160-17074 GCF_042750115.1 Streptomyces sp. NPDC059455 | reverse complement strand
TCAGCCCCCCCGCGCCCCCACCCCCCCCCCGCAGAGGCGGAAACCGCGCGGGACCGGGGCGGCGACCGGCTGCGGTTCGTGGGGGCCGCTACGCGCCGGATCGCCCGGGGCATCGACCTGGACGAGATCGTGCTGGGCCTGTGCCGGGCCACCGTGCCCACCTTCGCCGACGCGATCCTGGTCTATCTGCGCGATCCGCTGCCGGTCGGCGACGAGCGCCCGGTCGGCCCGGTGGTGCTGCGGCTGCGCCGCACCGACCGGATCCCGCTGGACCCGGACACCGAGAGCGGCCGACTGACGCTGCTGCCCTCCCAGCCGGATCTGTCGCCCGCGGTGGGCGGCGGCCCGGCCGCCGAGCTGTGCGAGGTGGAGGCGGGCGGTCCGCTGGCCGAGGTGCTGCGCGGGGTGCGGCCGGTGTTCGGCGACTCGCAGGCGGCCCGTGCCGCGCTGCCGGAACTGCTCGGCGAGGGGCCGTCGGTGGCGACCGGTCAGCGCACCGTGCTGGCGCCGCTGCGCGGCCGCCGCCGGGTGATCGGCGCGGCCGTCTTCGTACGCCGCCCGGACCGGCCGCCGTTCGAACCGGACGATCTGCTGGTGGCCGCCCAGCTGGCCACCCACACCGCGCTCGGCGTCGACAAGGCGGTGCTGTACGGACGCGAGGTGTACATCGCGGACGAGCTCCAGCGCACCATGCTGCCCGACTCGCTGCCGCAGCCCACCGGCGTCCGGCTGGCCAGCCGCTATCTGCCCGCGGCCGAGACCGCGCGGGTCGGCGGCGACTGGTACGACGCGATCCCGCTGCCGGGCAACCGGGTGGCGCTGGTGGTCGGCGATGTGATGGGCCATTCGATGACCTCCGCCGCGATCATGGGCCAACTGCGCACCACCGCGCAGACCCTCGCCGGACTCGATCTGCCGCCGCAGGAGGTGCTGCACCACCTGGACGAGCAGGCCCAGCGGCTGGGCACCGACCGCATGGCCACCTGCCTGTACGCGGTCTACGACCCCGTCGCGCACCGCATCGTGGTGGCCAACGCGGGCCATCCGCCGCCGCTCCTGCTGCACCGGGGTGGCCGTGCCGAGGTGCTGCGGGTGCCGCCGGGGGCGCCGATCGGGGTCGGTGGTGTCGACTTCGAGGCGGTCGAGCTGGACGCCCCGGCCGGGGCCACCCTGATGCTCTACACCGACGGCCTGGTCGAGTCGCGAATGCGCGATGTGTGGACCGGGATCGAGCAGCTGCGGGAGCGGCTGACCGCCACCGCCCGGCTCACCGGCCCCAACCCGCCGCCGCTGGAGCCGCTGTGCGACGAGGTGCTGGACATGCTCGGCCCCGGCGACCGCGACGACGATGTGGCGCTGCTCGCGGCCCGGTTCGAGGGCATCGCGCCCAGCGATGTCGCGTACTGGTTCCTGGACCCGAAGGCGCAGACCGCCGGGCAGGCGCGCCGGCTGGCCCGCCGGGCGCTGGCCCGCTGGGACCTGGAGGATCTGACGGACGCGGTGGAGCTGCTGGTCAGCGAGGTGGTGACGAACGCGGTGCGCTACGCGGAGCGGCCCATCACACTGCGGCTGCTGCGCACGGACGTCCTGCGCTGCGAGGTCGGCGACGATGTGCCGCAGCTGCCCCGGCTGCGCCAGGCCCGGCCGTCCGACGAGGGCGGGCGCGGGCTGTATCTGGTGAACCGGATGGCGCGGCGCTGGGGCGCGACCCGGCTGTCCACGGGCAAGGTCGTCTGGTTCGAGCTCGCGATGCCGTCCTGAGCCGTCCCGCCCCGTCGCGCCGGGTCCCGCACCGTACGGTTCAGGACCCGGCGCGGAGGTAGGCCACGACCATGTCGCCGACCATCCGGCGGTAGTGGGCGCGGCGCCCCGGGTCCAGGGGGTCGCGGCCGAAGAGGGTGCCGAAGGTGTGCTGGTTGGCCACCGGGAAGACGGCGAATGAGCTGATCATCATGTGGACGTCGACGGCGTCGGCGTCACCCCGGAAGACGCCCTGCTCGCGGCCGCGGGCGAGGATCCCGGAGATCAGGTCGATCACCGGTGTGCCGGCCTTGGCCAGCGTCTCGGACTTGGCCAGGTGCTCGGCCCGGTGGATGTTCTCGATGGACACCAGCCGGATGAAGTCGGCGTGTTCGGTGTGGTGGTCGAAGGTCAGCTCGGCCAGGTGCCGGATGGCCTCGGCGGGGTCCAGGCCGGTGACGTCCACGGCCTGTTCGGCCTCGCGGATGCCGGTGTAGGCGCGCTCCAGGACCTTGATGTAGAGCTGCTCCTTGCCGCCGAAGTAGTAGTAGATCATCCGCTTGGTGGTGCGGGTGAGGGCGGCTATCTCGTCGACGCGGGCCCCGGCGTAGCCGCGTTCGGCGAATTCGCGGGTGGCGACATCCAGGATCTCGGCCTGGGTGCGGACGGCGTCGCGGAGACGGCTGTTCTTCGGCGGCTGATCGCTCATGCTGGGGCCACTCTACGTCCAGGGGGTTCACAAGAGGTCGGTCCTGGGCCTTTACTGTCCACGCTACTAACGAACCAGTTCGTACATTAGCCGGGAAGACGGGAGGTCGCCGGTATGCGCGGCAGTGCGCGGCAGTCACGCGGGGCGCGGGAGGGCCGGGAGAGGCGGGAGTCCTTTCTGGTCGGGCTGATCGGATCCGGAGTGGGCCCCTCGCTCTCCCCCGCCCTCCACCAGCGCGAGGCCGACCGCCACGGACTGCGGTACCTCTACCGCCTGATCGACATCGATCCGCTGGGGCTCGGCCCGGGCGGGGTCGGCGAGCTGGTGCGGGCCGCCGCCCGGCTGGGTTTCGACGGACTGAACATCACCCACCCGTGCAAGCAGACGGTGATCGAGCACCTCGACGGGCTGTCGGAGGACGCCGCGCTGCTCGGCGCGGTCAACACGGTGGTGTTCGGCGAGAACGGCCGGGCCATCGGCCACAACACCGACTGGTCCGGCTTCGCCCGCTCCTTCGCCCGCGGTCTGCCCGACGCCCCCACCGGCGAGATCGTGCTGCTCGGCGCGGGCGGGGCGGGCTCGGCCGTCGCCCACGCGCTGCTGACCGTCGGCGCCGACCGGCTGACGCTGGCCGACACCGATCCGGCACGGGCCGCGGGGCTCGCCGGGACGCTGGCGGCACGGTTCGGCGCGGCCCGGGTCCGTACCGTCGCGCCCGGCGGGCTCCCGGCGGCGGTCGGCGGCGCCGACGGGCTGGTGCACGCCACCCCCACCGGGATGGCCGCCCACCCCGGACTGCCGCTGCCCGTGGAGCTGCTGCGGGCCGGGCTGTGGGTCGCCGAGGTGGTCTACCGCCCGCTGGAGACCCCGCTGCTGGCCGCCGCCCGCGCGGCCGGCTGCCGCACCCTGGACGGGGGCGGCATGGCCGTCTTCCAGGCCGCCGACGCCTTCCGCCTCTTCACCGGCCGCGAACCCGACGCCGAACAGATGCTCACCGACCTCTCCAACCTGCTCGAGCTCCCCGCCGGAGGCTGATCATGCGCAAGTCCATCGCCACCGTGTGCCTCAGCGGCACCCTCGAGGAGAAGCTCACCGCCATCGCCGCCGCCGGTTTCGACGGGGTCGAGCTCTTCGAGAACGACCTGCTGGCCAGCCCCCTGCCACCGGAGCGGATCCGGGACCGGGCCGCCGAACTCGGCCTCACCATCGACCTCTTCCAGCCCTTCCGCGACGTCGAGGCCGTACCCGAGGACCTCCTGGCCCGCACGCTGCGCCGGGCCGAGAAGAAGTTCGCGGTCATGGAGCGGCTCGGGGCGGATCTGATGCTGGTGTGCTCCAGCGTCTCCCCCGCCGCCCTCGACGACGACGCCCTCGCCGCCGAGCAGCTGCGCCTCCTCGCCGAGCGGGCCGCCGCCCACGGCATCCGCATCGCCTACGAGGCGCTGGCCTGGGGGCGGCATGTGAACACCTACGACCACGCCTGGCGGATCGTCCGGCAGGCCGACCACCCGGCGCTCGGCACCTGCCTCGACAGCTTCCACATCCTCTCGCGCGGCTCGGACCCCAAGGGCATCGAGGAGATCCCCGGCGAGAAGATCTTCTTCCTCCAGCTCGCCGACGCCCCGCTGATGGCCATGGACGTCCTCCAGTGGAGCCGCCACTACCGCTGCTTCCCCGGACAGGGCGGCCTCGATGTGGCCGGGCTGCTGGAGCACGTGCTGCGGACCGGCTACGAAGGGCCGCTGTCCCTGGAGGTCTTCAACGACGTCTTCCGGCAGGGCGACACCGCCCGCACCGCCGTGGACGCGCTGCGCTCGCTGATCGCCCTGGAGGAGGCCGCGGGCCGCACCGATCTGCCCGCCCCCGTCGTCCCCACCGGCTTCGCCTTCGCCGAACTGGCCTCCACCGGCCCCGAGCTGCCCGCGCTGCTGACCGAGCTGGGCTTCGCCCGCACCGGCCGCCACCACTCCAAGCCCGTGGAGCTGTGGGAGCAGGGCGACGCCCGTATCGTCCTCAACTCCGGCCTCGACGCCACCACCGGGCACCCCGAACCGGCGCTCGCCGCCATCGGCCTGGAGACCCCCGACCCGGCCGCGTCCACGGGCCGGGCGCGGGCCCTGCTCGCCCCCGTCCTGCCGCGCCACCGGGCCGTGGCGGACGCCCCGCTGGACGCGGTCGCCGCGCCCGACTCCACCGAGCTCTTCTTCTGCCGCACCGAACACCCCGACCACCCCAGCTGGACCGGCGACTTCACCCCGCGCGCCGCCTCCGCCGCCCCCGCCGGGATCACCCACATCGACCATGTGGCGCTCACCCAGCCCCGGCACCACTTCGACGAGGCGTCGCTGTTCTACCGCACCGTCCTGGGGCTGCGGCCGCACGAGTCCCTGGAACTGGCCGATCCGTCCGGGCTGCTGCGCAGCCGGGCCGTCTCAGGCGCCGACGGCTCGGTGCGGCTCGCGCTCAACGTTGCCCAGATCCGCCCCGGTTCGGGCCCGTCCGGCTCGCCGCGGCAGCACATCGCGCTGCACAGCCGGGACATCGTCGCCACCGCGCGCCGGCTGCGGGAACGCGGCGCGCCCCTGCTGCCCATCCCCGACAACTACTACGACGACCTCGAAGCGCGCCATGAGCTCGACCCCGCGCTCCATCGCACCCTGCGGGAACTCGGCCTGCTCTACGACCGGGACGACAGCGGCACCTTCCTGCACCTGTACACGGCCACCGTCGGCCGGGTCTTCTTCGAGATCGTCCAGCGGATCGACGGCTACCAGGGCTACGGCGCGGCCAACGCGCCCGTACGCCTGGCCGCCCAGCACGCCCGCACCCGCTGAAACCCCCCGATCCCCCTGTCCGGATACGACCTCGCCGTCCCCCGAGGAGCCGCCATGTCGTCAGCGTCGTCGACACCGTCCGCCCAGCGCCCGTCCCCCACCGCCGCCCCGCCCGACTGTCTCGATCTGCCCGATCCACCACCGCTGCGCACGATGGTCGGCCCGGGGGTCGTCGCCGTCGGGATCGGCATGGCGGCGGGCGAGATCATCCTCTGGCCGTATCTGACCTCGGTCGGCGGGCTCGGGCTGCTGTGGCTCGCGGTGGTGACCCTGGCCATCCAGACGGTGATCAACCTGGAGATCGAGCGCTACACCCTGGCCACCGGGCAGACCGTGGTCGCCGGATTCTCCCGCTGGTCCAAGGCGTGGGGCATCCTGATCTGCCTGGCCGGGGCGTTCCAGTACGTCTGGCCGGGCTGGGCCACCTCCGGATCGACCGTGCTCACCTATCTGACCGGCGGCGGCGATGTCGTCTGGATCACCGTGGGCTCGCTGGTGGGCTTCGGGGTGGTGCTGACCGTCTCACCGGTGGTCTACCGCACGATCGAGAAGGTCGAGCTGGTCAAGGTCATCCTGACGCTGTTCTTCCTCGCCGTCATCGCGGTCGCCGTCATCGGCTGGCACACCTGGACCACGGCGGGCGAGAAGACCGTCACCGGCGCCGGCCGGATCCCGGACGGCATCACCTTCACCATGATCCTCAGCGCGCTGGGCGCCGCCGGGGCGGGCGGGGTGCACAACCTGGTGCTCAGCAACTGGATCCGGGACAAGGGCTACGGCATGGGCGCCCATGTCCCCAAGCTGGTCTCCCCGATCACCGGCCAATCGGAGGCATCCGGCGCCGACCGCTACGCCTTTCCGCAGGACGAGGCCAATCTGGCCCGCTGGCGGGTGTGGTGGCGGCGGGCCAACACCGAGCACATCCTGTCGTTCTTCGTCATCTGCCTGGTGACGATCGGGCTGATGAGCATGCTCGCGTACGAAACCCTCTTCGGGCGCGACGATGTGGAGAACAGCCCGGAGTTCCTGCGGCTCCAGGGCGATCTGCTGGGGCAGCAGGTGGGCGACTGGCTGAAGATCCTGTTCTTCGCGGTGGCCACGGTCTCGCTCTGGGCCGCCTCGATCGGTCTGCTCGACATCATCGGACGGGTGGTCAGCGACTTCGCCAAGCGCAACTACCTGCGCGATTCGGCCTTCTGGACCGAGGGACGGCTGTACTTCGCGGTGGTGTGGGCCGAGGTCGCCATCGGCTCGGCGATCCTGCTGTCCGGGGTGAACCAGCCGATCGTGCTGCTGACCATCTCCACCTGCACCGCCTCCATCGTCACCCTCGTCTACACGGCGCTGCTGATCCGGCTCAACCGCCGCGATCTGCCGGCCGCGGTACGGCTGCGGGGGCCGCGGCTGGGCATGATGCTGCTGGCCATCGGCTTCTACGGCTTCTTCGCCCTCGCGATGCTGAAGAGCCAGATCCAGGAGAACTTCTGACGGCCGTACGACGCTGCGGCCATGCGGTCCGGGGGGGGGGGGGGGGGCGGGCCCCCCCCCCCCCGGCCCGACCTCAGCTCGTGGGGGGCGGGGGGGGGCGCCCCCCCCCCGGGGGGCCCCCCCCCACCCCCCACCGGCGGGCG
>NZ_JBHYVB010000232.1:0-10150 GCF_042750115.1 Streptomyces sp. NPDC059455 | reverse complement strand
AGTTTGGAGTGCTCGCCACCCTGTCAAGGTGGAGGCCGCGGGTTCAAATCCCGTCAGGACCGCTTACCCCGAAAGGGGGGGGGGGGGGGCGGGGCGCTGGGGGGCGGGGGGGGGGGGCCCGTCCCGCGCGCCCCCACCGGGCCGTCACTGCTGCTGTTGTCGGCGGAGGGTGCCGCCACCCTCGGCGTCGCCCGACGCCGAACTCGACGGGTCGGGCGGGCTCGGGGAGCTTCCGTCGTTCGACGGCGACGCCGACGACGAGGCGCTCGCCGACTCGCTCGCCGACTCGCTGGCCGACGGGGACGACGAGGGCGACTCGCTGGCGGACTCGCTCGCCGACGCGCTGGACGACGGCGACTCCGAGGTGTCGCTCGAACTCGGCGGCGCGGTCGGCTTGACCGCCGCCCCCATGTCGGTGTCCAGGTCGAACTTCGAGGCCTTGTCCCCCTTCAGCGCGGACTGGGTGTACGCGGCCCAGATCCTGGCCGGGAAGTCACCGCCGTTGACGCGGCCGCCGCCCGCGGTGCCCTTGAGCGAGACCTGCTTGCCGCCCTTCTTCGACTCGCCGAACATGCCGACCGAGGTGACCAGGTCGGGGGTGTAGCCGGAGAACCAGGCCGACTTGTTGTCGTCGGAGGTACCGGTCTTGCCCGCGACCGCCTGGCCCTGCTGCCGCACGGCCTGGCCGGTGCCGTCGTCGACCACCCCGGTGAGGACGGAGGTGACGGAGTCGGCGGCGCCGCGGCTGATCGCCTGGCCGTTGGTGGGATCGGGCAACTGGGGCCGCTCATCGCCCTTTTCGGCGGACTTCACGATCGCCGGGGTGACCTTCTTGCCATGGTTGTCGAGGGTCGCGTAGACCCCGGCCATGTCACGCGGGCTGGCGCCCATCACGCCCAGGGACATCGCGGGGCGCACATCGAAGCCGCCCGCGTCCTTCTTCATGCCGAGGTCGATGGCGGTGTTCTTCACCTTGTCCAGGCCCACGTCCACCGCCATCTGCGCGAAGACGGAGTTGACGGAGTTGTTCATGGCCTTCTGGACGGAGATGGGGCCGTAGGACTTGTTGTCCTCGTTCGGCGGGGCGAAGCCGGTGAGCGAGCCCTTGACCGGCCGCCTGCTGGTGCCGTCGTAGATGGTGCTCGCCGTGATCGGGGTGCCGTCCTGCGTGGTGGCGCCGTTCTCCAGCCCCGCGGCCAGGATCAGCGGCTTGAAGGTGGAGGCGGGCTGGTAGTCAGAGCGGGTGGCGTTGCTGGTCCAGTGCTCGGTGTAGCCCGCGCCCCCGTACATCGCCACGATGCCACCGGACTTGGGGTCCACCGAGACCGCGCCCACCTGAGCGTCGCCGTCGACCTTGCGCTTCTTCGGGTCCAGCTTGGACGTCAGCTCGGTGCGGACCGCCTTCTCCAGCGCCTTCTGCTTCTTCTTGTCGATGTTGAGGGTGACCGTCCAGCCGCCGGCCTCGAACTCCTTCTCGTCCACCCCGGCCTTGAACAGCTCGTCCTTGGCAGCTTTGATGAAGTAGCCCGCCTGGCCGTCGAGGCCCGGGATGGGGCGGGGCTCGATGGGCACATCGAACTTCATGCCCTCGCGCTCGCTCTTGGACAGCCAGTCCTTCTCGACCATGTTGTTGAGGACGTAGTTCCAGCGGGCCTTTACCAGCCGCTTGCCGTTGGGGCCCGCCGCCGACCAGTCGTACTGGCTGGGCGCCTGGAGCACCGACGCGAGATAGGCGCCCTGCGCGACGCTGAGGTCCTCGACGTCCTTGTCGTAGTACGCGCGGGCGGCGGCCTGGATGCCGTAGGCGCCGCGGCCGTAGTAGCTGGTGTTGATGTAGCCCGCGAGGATGTAGTCCTTGGACTTCTGCTGGTCGACCTTGAGCGAGATCACCAGCTCCTTCAGCTTGCGGCTGACGGTCTGTTCCTGGCTCAGGTAGTAGTTCTTGACGTACTGCTGGGTGATGGTCGAACCACCCTGCTTGCCCCGGCCCAGCGCGGTGTTGATGAGACCGCGGGCGGTGCCGGAGAACGAGACGCCGGAGTCCCCGTAGAAGTCCTTGTTCTCGGCGGCGACAAAGGTGTGCTGCACCTTCTTGGGAATCTTGGACAGCGGCACCGACTCGCGGTTGACCGTGCCCTCCTTCGCCATGATCGTGCCGTCGCTGTACTTGTAGACGTTGGCCTCCGCCTTGGCCGCGGCGTTGGCAGGCGGAACCTCCACCAGCAGATAGAGGACGAAGAACGCACCGACGAGCAACGCACCGAGCCCCAGGAAATACCCCAGCAGCCACTTCCAGGTGAAGAAGCGGCGTATGCCCCCCGACTTCGCCGCCCGCTTGGCTCTGCGAGCGCTCTGCTGCCGCGCGCGTCGCTCTTCCGCTCTACCCATCGCTCCCGCCGCTCCAGTCCGTAAGCCCCCAGGCCAGCTCATGAAGCTAACACCGCAACAACCATCAAATGCCCATCGATCAAGCTTTTTCCGAAGGTGACAAAAAGCACCCGCTCCAAGGGAACTGACGGCTTACGGGCGCCAAGGGTTGCCACCGGCCCATAATGTGCTATCACTTTGCTAGACGCACCACCGAACGAAGCGGGGAGCCCTCCATGTCCGACGCCACCTCAACCGACGCCCTCACCGGCCAGGCCGACATACCGTCCCTCCCGGAGCCCCGGGTCCGGGAGCGGCCCGCGCACAACGTCAGCGGCGGACTGGCCCTGCTCGGGGGCCTGGCCGGACTCGCGGGCGGTGTCGGGCTGATCCTCGCGGGCGCCGCCGTCGCCGCCGAGCACAAGGGCACCTTGTCCACGCTGCTGATCGTCTCCGGCATCGTGGTGATCATCGCCGCGATCCTCACCATGTGCGGCCTCAACACCATCGCGCCCGGCGAGGCCCGGGTGGTCCAGCTCTTCGGCCGCTACCGCGGCACCATCCGCACCGACGGGCTGCGCTGGGTGAACCCGCTCACCAGCCGGGAGAAGATCTCCACCCGGGTGCGCAACCACGAGACCGCGGTGCTCAAGGTCAACGACGCCTACGGCAACCCGATCGAGCTCGCCGCGGTCGTCGTCTGGAAGGTCGAGGACACCGCCCAGGCGATGTTCGAGGTGGACGACTTCCTGGAGTTCGTCGCCACCCAGACCGAGGCCGCCGTCCGGCACATCGCCATCGAGTACCCGTACGACGCCCACGACGAGGACGCCCTCTCGCTGCGCGGCAACGCCGAGGAGATCACCGAGAAGCTCGCCATCGAACTGCACGCCCGGGTCGAGGCGGCCGGGGTCCGCATCATCGAATCGCGCTTCACCCACCTCGCCTACGCCCCGGAGATCGCCTCCGCGATGCTCCAGCGCCAGCAGGCGGGCGCGGTGGTGGCCGCGCGCCGCCAGATCGTGGACGGCGCGGTCGGCATGGTCGAGGCGGCGCTGGCCCGGATCGCCGAGGAGGAGATCGTGGCGCTGGACGAGGAGCGCAAGGCCGCGATGGTCAGCAATCTGATGGTGGTGCTCTGCGGGGACCGCTCCCCGCAGCCCGTTCTGAACACCGGCACGCTGTACCAGTGACGGACGAGAGCGAGCGGAAGGCACGGCAGCCGCGGCAGCGCAAGCAGATGCTGCTGCGGCTCGACCCGGCCGTCCATGACGCCCTCGCGCGCTGGGCCAACGACGAACTGCGCAGCGCCAACGCGCAGATCGAGTTCCTGCTGCGCAAGGCGCTCGCGGACGCGGGCCGGCTGCCCGGCGCGGCGCGCCCGATCCCACGCCGGGGCCGCCCGGCGCGGCGACCCGCCGAGGGCACGGAGGGCGAGGGCCCCACCGAGGGCCCGGAGGGCACCGGCCGCGAGCCGCGCCGGCCCTGACCTCTTCCGCACCCTTCTGACCTGCGGAAACACACCTCACAGTGCGGCTATACACTCCAGGTATACGCATGGTGTAGAGTGCTGGGCATGTCAATTGGCCACACCCTGCTCGGACTCCTCGAGGGCGGCCCGCGCCACGGTTATGACCTCAAGCGAGCCTTCGACGAAAGATTCGGACACGACCGCCCGCTGCACTACGGGCAGGTCTACTCGACCATGTCCAGGCTCCTGAAGAACGGCCTGGTGGAGGTCGACGGCATCGAGCACGGCGGTGGCCCGGAGCGCAAGCGCTACGCCATCACCGACGCGGGCATCACCGATGTGGAGCACTGGCTCACCCAGCCCGAGAAGCCCGAGCCCTACCTCCAGTCGGTCCTCTACACCAAGGTCGTCCTCGCCCTGCTCACCGGGCGCGACGCGGCCGATCTCCTCGACGTCCAGCGCGCCGAACATCTGCGGCTGATGCGCGAGCTGACCCAGCGCAAGCACGGCGGCGACCTCAGCGACCAACTCATCTGCGACCACGCCCTCTTCCATCTCGAGGCCGATCTGCGCTGGCTGGAACTCACCGCCGCCCGCCTCGGCCAACTCGCCAAGGCGGTGCGTTCATGACCCCGGCAGGCTCCTTGCTGATCGCCACGTCCCTGCACAAGACGTACGGTCACACCCCCGCCCTGGACGGTGCGGACTTCTCCATCCACCCCGGCGAGGTCGTCGCCGTCATGGGCCCCTCCGGCTCGGGCAAGTCGACGCTGCTCCACTGCCTGGCCGGGATCGTGAAGCCGGACTCCGGCTCCGTCCAGTACAACGGGCGCGAGCTGACCGCCATGTCGGACGCCGAGCGCAGCGGTCTGCGCCGCGGCGAGTTCGGCTTCGTCTTCCAGTTCGGCCAGCTCGTCCCCGAGTTGAGCTGTGTGGAGAACGTCGCGCTGCCGCTGCGGCTGAACGGCACCAAGCGCAAGGAGGCCGAGACCCGGGCGTCGGCCTGGATGGAGCGGCTCGAGGTCGCCGATGTGGCGCACAAGCGTCCCGGTGAGGTCTCCGGCGGTCAGGGGCAGCGGGTCGCCGTCGCCCGGTCGCTGGTCACCGGGCCGCGGGTGCTGTTCGCCGACGAGCCGACCGGTGCGCTGGACTCGCTCAACGGGGAGCGGGTGATGGAGCTGCTGACCGAGGCCGCCCGGGAGTCCCGTACCGCCGTGGTGCTGGTCACCCACGAGGCCCGGGTCGCCGCCTACTCCGACCGCGAGGTCGTCGTCCGCGACGGCAAGGCCCGCGATATGGCGGGGGTCCGATGAGCGGCCAGGACGCCCCGGCGAAGGAGTCCCGCTCCCGCGTCTCCGTCGCCCGCTGGGCCGCCGATCTGGCCATGGGCGGCCGGTTCGCGGTCACCGGCGGCCGGGAGAGCTGGGCCAGGACGATCATGACGGCGGTGGGCGTCGGCCTGGGGGTGGCGCTGTTGCTGCTGGCCTCCTCCGTCCCCAACATGTACCAGCAGCGCAACGAGCGGGGCGACGCCCGCTCCGCGCTCAGCTTCGGGGACACCGAGGTGAAGCCCGGCCCCGATACGCTCCACCTCAGCGACGCGGGCACCGACTATCGCGACCAGGACATCTCGGGCAAGGCCATGGCCCCCGACGGCAAGGGCACACCGCCCCTGCCGCCGGGCATCGACCGGATACCGGCCGCCGGTGAGATGTGGGTGTCCCCGGCGCTGAAGAAGCTGCTCGGCTCCGACGAGGGCAAGCTGCTCCGGGACCGGTTCCCGTACCGCAGCATCGGGGTGATCGGCGACAGCGGCCTGTCCGGCCCGAGCCAACTCACCTACTACGCGGGGATCTCCCAGAAGGCGTTCGACAACGTCAACTCCGAGTACCACATCGACCACTGGGGCCCGGCGAAGAAAAAGGGCAAGGACGAGCCCCTGGACCCCGCGCTGCTGCTGCTGATCATCGTGGGCTGTGTGGTGCTGCTGCTGCCGGTGCTCATCTTCATCGCCACCGCGGCCCGCTTCGGCGGTGAGCGGCGCGACCGGCGGCTGGCCGCGCTGCGGCTGGTCGGCGCGGACATCCATATGACCCGGCGGATCGCCGCCGGTGAGTCGCTCTTCGGCTCACTCTTCGGGCTCGCCGTCGGCGGCGGGCTGTTCCTGCTGGTGCGGGAGCTGGTCGGCGGCGTCGACGTCTGGGGCATCAGTTTCTTCGCCTCCGACATCGTGCCGAGCGCCCCGCTCGCCCTGGTGATCGCGGCGGCCGTGCCCGCCTCGGCCGTCATGGTCACGCTGATCGCCCTGCGCGGTATCGCCATCGAGCCGCTGGGCGTCGTCCGGAACGCCAAGCCCAAGCGCCGGCGTCTGTGGTGGCGGCTGCTGCTGCCGCTGCTGGGCATGGGCCTGCTGCTGCCGCTCGCGGGCGGCTTCGGGGCCGGCAGCGGCGGAGGCGGCGGCGACATGAAGGCGTACCAGGCCGCGGCCGGTGCCGTCCTGCTGCTCATCGGCATCACCGCGCTGCTGCCCTGGGCCGTCGAGGCCGTGGTGGAACGGTTCGGCGGCAGGGGCTCGGTGCCCTGGCAGCTCGCCACCCGCCGGCTCCAGCTCAGCAGCGGCACCGCCTCGCGCGCGGTCAGCGGCATCACGGTCGCCGTCGCCGGGGCCCTCGCGCTCCAGATGCTCTTCGCCAGCGTGCAGTCCCAGGACACCGAGGAAACCGGCCAGGACCCGCACCGCGCCCAGCTGATGGCGAACGTCCCGGTGAGCAACGGCGACCAGGCCCGCGACGCCTTCGAGCGGTACCGCGCGACCAAGGGCGTGCGCGACATGCTCGGTGTCACCGAGGGCTACGTCTCCGCTCTGCACCACAGCAAGGACGGCCCGTCGACGGCCCCGGAAGAGTCCCTCACCGTCGCCGACTGCCCCTCACTGCGCGAGGTGGTCCGCATCACCAGCTGCAAGAACGGCGACACCTTCTTCGTCGAGATGCCGCCCGACTACTACGAGGACGGCGAGAAGTTCGCCAAGCCGGGCGCCCAGGTCAATCTCACCTTCGACGACGAGGGCATGCCGGACCTGCGTCACAAGAAGCTGTGGACGATTCCCCGCTCGGCCAAGGTGGTGAAGTCCCGGCGGGACCCGATCGGCAATGAGCGCACCGGCATCTTCGCCACCCCCGGTGCCTTCGACGTCGCCAAGCTGGCGAAACCAAACGCGGCGGCCATGATCCGGCTGGACCCGAAGGTCCCGGACGGGGTCGAGTACGTACGCAACACCAGCGCGGCGCTCTCCCCGGCGATGGATGTCATGCGGCTCTCCAGCACCTCGCAGTCCGATGAGTTCCAGGCCATCCGCAAGGCCCTGTTCATCGGCGCCGCCGCGACCCTGCTGCTCATCGGGGCCAGCATGATCGTGACCACTCTGGAGCAGCTCCGCGAGCGCAAGCGGCTGCTGTCCGTCCTGGTCGCCTTCGGCACCCGGCGCACCACGCTCAGCTGGTCCGTGCTGTGGCAGACCGCGGTCCCGGTGGTGCTGGGCCTGGCGCTGTCGATCGCGGGCGGGCTGGCGCTGGGGGTGATGCTGCTGAAGATGGTCGGCCAGCCGCTGGCCGTGGACTGGTCCGGGCTCGCCACCATGACCGGCATCGGCGGCGGGGTCATCCTGCTGGTGACCCTGGTCAGCCTGCCGCCGCTGTGGCGGATGATGCGGCCGGAGGGGCTACGGACGGAGTAGCTCCCTCTGCTGACCGCCACTGGGGGCCGTTCCCACCTGCGGGAACGGCCCCCGGTGGCATGTTCGGGCGGACCGGCCCCCGATGATGTGTTCAGAAGGTCCGGGCGACCCGTACCGGCAGCGGCCGCAGCGCCTCCCGCAGCGCCTCCGCGAACGCCTCGAACTCCTCCGTGCGCGCCGCGCCCGCCCGCATCGCCAGGGCGATCCGACGGGCGGGCGCCGGATCCGCGAAGTCGCCGGTGGCCAGGTGGTCGTTGCGCGCGGTCTCCACCCGGAGCGCGGTGCGCGGCAGCAGCGTCACCCCGAGTCCGCCCGCGACCAGCTGCACCAGGGTGGAGAGCCCGGCGGCGCTGGTGGTCACCGGGGTGCCGTCGGTGCGGCCCGCCTCACGGCAGATGTCCAGCGCTTGGTCGCGCAGGCAGTGGCCCTCGTCGAGCAGCAGCAGATCCAGCTCCTTGAGCGCCTCGCGGGGGATGTCATCGCGCCCGCCCAGCCAGTGGTCCCGGGGTGTGACCAGGACGAAGTCCTCGTCGAACAGCGGGATTTCGACCACCCCGGGCGCGCCGAGCGGCACCGCGAGCAGCAGCAGATCCAGACGGCCGTGGGCCAGCCCGTCCAGCAGCGAGGCGGTCTGCTCCTCGTGCACCTGGAGATCGAGCCGGGGGTAGCGCTCATGCACCAGCCGCAGCACGGTCGGCAGCAGATACGGCGCCACGGTCGGGATCACCCCGAGCCGCAGCACACCGGTGAACGGCGCCCGCGCCGCCTCGGCCTCCTCCAGCAGCTCCCCGACCGCTTCGAGCACGGTGCGTGCACGCACCGCCAGCCGCTCCCCCGCCGGACTGAGCAGCACCTTGCGCGTCGTACGCTCGAGCAACTGGACACCGAGTGTCTCCTCGAGCGCCGCGACGGCTCCCGAGAGCGCGGGCTGGCTCATCCCGATGGCGGCCGCGGCATCGCGGAAGTGCAGCTGCTCCGCGACCGCGACAAAGGCCCTGAGCTGGGAAATGCTCGGCTGGCGCGGTTTGCCGGGCGGTGTGGGTGATGCGGCCACTGATAGCCACCTCCAATCAACCCCACCGAGTGTAGCTATTTCACTGATCAATGCACTCTGTGCCAAGGTAGGACCGTCCAACCCCAGGAAAACCCGGATGACCGGGTCCTTCCTACGCAAAAGCTGCAAGGAGTGTCCGTGCTCACCGTCGGTGACAAGTTCCCCCAGTACGACCTGACCGCCTGCGTGTCGCTGGAGAGCGGCAAGGAGTTCGAGCAGATCCACCACAAGTCCTACGAGGGCAAGTGGCGCGTGGTGTTCTTCTGGCCCAAGGACTTCACCTTCGTGTGCCCGACCGAGATCGCCGCCTTCGGCAAGCTGAACGACGAGTTCGCCGACCGTGACACGCAGATCCTCGGTGTCTCCGGCGACTCCGAGTTCGTCCACCACGCCTGGCGCAAGGACCACCCGGACCTGCGCGACCTGCCGTTCCCGATGCTGGCCGACTCCAAGCACGAGCTGATGCGCGACTGCGGCGTCGAGGGCGAGGACGGCTTCGCGCAGCGCGCCGTGTTCATCGTGGACCAGAACAACGAGATCCAGTTCACCATGGTGACGGCCGGTTCCGTGGGCCGTAACCCCAAGGAGGTCCTGCGGGTGCTGGACGCCCTGCAGACCGACGAGCTGTGCCCCTGCAACTGGAGCAAGGGCGAGGACACCCTGGACCCGGTGGCCCTCCTCTCCGGAGAGTGAGCTGATTCGCCATGGCACTCGATGAGCTCAAGTCCGCGCTGCCGGACTACGCCAAGGACCTCAAGCTGAACCTCGGTTCGGTGATCGGCAACTCGGAGCTTCCGCGGCAGCGGCTGTGGGGCACCGTGCTGGCCTGCGCGATCGCGTCGCGTTCGGCGCGCGTGCTGACCGAGCTGGAGCCGGAGGCCAAGGCCAACCTCTCGCCGGAGGCGTACACCGCCGCCAAGTCGGCGGCCGCCATCATGGCGATGAACAACGTCTTCTACCGGACCCGGCATCTGCTGTCCGACCCGGAGTACGGCAACCTGCGCGCGGGGCTGCGGATGAACGTCATCGGCAACCCGGGCGTGGAGAAGGCCGACTTCGAGCTGTGGTCGCTGGCCGTGTCCGCGATCAACGGCTGCGGAATGTGCCTCGACTCGCATGAGCAGGTGCTCCGCAAGGCGGGCGTGGACCGCGAGACGATCCAGGAAGCCTTCAAGATCGCCTCTGTGCTGCAGGCGGTCGGCGCCACCCTGGACGCCGAGGGCGTCCTGGCCGCCAACGGCTGACGCGCACGGTCAGAGCCTGTGTCATATCCCCGGCCGGGCGTGCGACGTCTGGCACGCACGCTCGCCGCGTTGCCGAAACGCCCATGTGGCTCCGCCACGAGGGCGCTCCGGCGTCTTGCGATCGCACGCACCAGACGCCGCACGCTGATCCGACCGGGGATATGACACAGGCTCTCACGGAAGACCCGAAGGGCGCCCCCCCCTAAAGGTGGGCGCCCTAACGCGGTGGTTGAAACGCCCAGGGACCCGGCGCGGAGAAATGGGCCCGCCCCGCCCCG
>NZ_JBHYVB010000231.1:435-17202 GCF_042750115.1 Streptomyces sp. NPDC059455 | reverse complement strand
GCTGGCGTTGGTACCGCAGCAGCGGTTGCTGGTGGAGACGACATGGGTGGCTTTGGAGCGCGCCGGGATCGACCCCGGCTCGCTCCGTGGCCAGGACATCGGTGTCTTCGCCGGAATGGTCAACTACGACTACACCAGCCGCCTCGACACAGCTCCCGACGGTTCCGAGGGGTACCTCATGACCGGCGGCGCGGGCAGTGTGCTGTCGGGTCGGGTGTCGTATGTGCTGGGGTTCGAGGGTCCTGCGGTGACGGTGGACACGGCGTGTTCGTCGTCGTTGGTGGCGTTGCATCTGGCGGGTCAGGCCTTGCGGGCGGGGGAGTGCTCGATGGCGCTGGCCGGTGGGGTGACGGTGATGGCCGGGCCGGACGCCTTTGTGGAGTTCTCCCGTCAGCGCGGGCTGGCCCCCGACGGCCGATCCAAGTCGTTCGCGGCCTCGGCGGATGGCACGGGATGGGCCGAGGGGGCGGGCGTGCTGCTGGTGGAGCGGTTGTCGGATGCGGAGCGGCTCGGTCATCGGGTGTTGGCGGTGGTGCGGGGCAGCGCGGTGAATCAGGACGGTGCGTCGAACGGTCTGACGGCGCCGAACGGTCCGTCGCAGCAGCGGGTGATCCGGCGGGCGTTGGCCTCCGCGGGGCTGGTGGCGGAGGACGTGGACGCGGTCGAGGCCCATGGCACGGGCACACCACTGGGCGATCCGATCGAGGCGCAGGCGGTGTTGGCCACGTATGGCCAGGATCGTGATCGGCCATTGCTGATGGGGTCGTTGAAGTCGAATATTGGTCATGCGCAGGCGGCCGCTGGTGTGGCTGGTGTGATCAAGATGGTGTTGGCGTTGCGGTTTGGGGTGTTGCCGAGGACGTTGCATGTGGATGAGCCTTCACCGCAGGTGGATTGGTCGGCGGGTGCGGTGGAGTTGCTCACTGAGCAGCGGGTGTGGCCGGAGCTGGGACGCCCGCGCCGAGCAGGAGTGTCCGCGTTCGGCGTCAGCGGCACCAACGCCCACGTCATCCTGGAACAGCCCGCGGACCTCCCTGACCTGGCCCTGCCCGCACCGCAGCTGCCGGGCGGCCTCGCCCTTCTTCCGGTGTCCGCGCGAGGCGAGGGCGCCCTGCGGGCCCAGGCACAGCGGTTGTTGTCCTTCCTGGACCAGCGGCCGGACCAGGATCTGGGCGAGTTCGCCCTTGCGTTGGGTTGTGGTCGGGCGGGGTTGTCGGATCGTGCGGTGGTGGTGGCGGGGGATCGGGAGGAGGCGTTGGCGGGGTTGGGTGTGGTGGTGCGGGGTGAGTCGGGTGTGGGGGTGGTGTCGGGTTCGGTGGTGCGTGGTCGGTTGGGGGTGTTGTTCGCTGGTCAGGGGTGTCAGCGGGTGGGGATGGGGCGTGGGTTGTATGAGGTGTTCCCCGTCTTTCGGGAAGCTTTCGATGCGGTGTGTGGGGTGTTGGATCGGGAGTTGGGTGTGGGTGGTGTGTCGGGTTCGGTGCGGGAGGTGGTGTTCGGTGACGGGGGTTTGTTGGAGCGGACGGTGTTTGCTCAGGCGGGGTTGTTCGCGTTGGAGACGGCGTTGTTCCGGTTGGTGGAGTCGTGGGGTGTGGTGCCGGATGTGGTGGGTGGGCATTCGGTGGGTGAGGTGACGGCGGCGCATGTGGCGGGTGTGTTGTCGTTGGAGGATGCGGCGGTGTTGGTGGCGGCGCGGGGTCGGTTGATGGAGGCGTTGCCGGAAGGCGGCGCGATGGTGGCGGTGGCTGCGAGCGAGGACCGGGTGCGCCCGTTGCTGGTGTCGGGGGTGGGTATCGCGGCGGTGAATGGTCCTGTGGCGGTGGTGCTCTCGGGTGATGAGGAGCCGGTGTTGCGGGTGGCGGAGGAGTTGTCGGAGCAGGGGTGCCGGACGAGGCGTCTGGCGGTTTCGCACGCGTTCCACTCCGCTCGTATGGAGCCGATGCTGCAGGAATTCCGGGAAGCGATCGCCGACGTGTCGTTCGCTGCCCCGGTGATTCCTCTGGTGTCCAACGTGACCGGGCAACTGGCAGACACGGAGACGGTGCGTTCTCCCGAGTACTGGGTGGAGCATGTGCGTTCGGCGGTGCGGTTCGCGGACGGTGTGCGGGCCCTTGCCGACTATGGGGTCAGCACGTACCTGGAGTTGGCGCCGGATGCCGTGCTGTCCGCGATGGTCGGGGACTGTCTGCCGGAGGAGTCGGCCGAACAGCCCGTGGTGGTGCCGTCGTTGCGGCGGGAGGACGACGAACCCCGCGCGCTGATGTCCGCCGTCGCCAACCTGCACGTGGCAGGCGTACACATCGACTTCAGCGCTCTGTTCGGCGGCGCCGTTCCGCCCGCCCACCTGCCCGATCTGCCCACGTACGCCTTCCAGCGGGCCCACTACTGGCTCCAGGACACCCGGCCCGCCTCTCACCGGAGCCCCGCCGGTGCCTCCGGCGACACCGACGTCATCGACGCCCGGTTCTGGGCGGCGGTCGAACGCGGCGACCTCGGCTCGGTGGCCGAAGCGTTGGACCTGGCCGACGGCGATGAGAACCGTGCCGCTCTGGACGCCATGGGCGGTGCGCTGGGCGTGTTGTCGGACTGGCGGCGCAAGCGCGGTGAGAAGTCCGCGGCGGACCAACTGCGCTATCAGGTCACCTGGAAGCCACTGCCCGGCGCCACCTCCGGCGTACCCACCGGCACCTGGCTGGTCGTCCTGCCGTACGGCTGCCCGGACGAGGAGTACGCGGCCCAGGTGGCCCCGGTGCTGAACCGCCAGGGTCTGCGCACCACGACGCTGCGGCTCGACGGACCGGAATCACCCGACCGCGCAGCCTTCGCCGAGATGCTGCGCGGCGCGCTGGCGGACCACGACGACATCGGCGGTGTGCTGTCCCTGCTCGCTCTCGACCAGCGCGTACGTCCCGGCTCCGTGACGCTCACCGAGGGGGCCGCGGCCACGTTGGCGCTGGTGCAGGCCCTCGGCGACCTGGGCTCGGCAGGTTCAGCGGGCTCGGGGCATCGCCTCTACTGCGCCACCCAGGGCGCGGTGACCGTCGGCGCGGCGGACCGGCTCAGCGCTCCGGAACAGGCGGCGGTGTGGGGGCTCGGCCTGGCCGTGGCGCTGGAGCAGCCGGACCGATGGGGGGCGCTGGTGGACCTCCCGGACGTGTTCGACGACCGGGCCGCCCGGACCCTGCTCGCCGCGTTGGCCGATCCGGGCGATGAGGACCAGCTCGCGATCCGCGCCACGGGCGCGTTCGTACGCAGGCTGCGAAGCCATCCCCTGCCCACCGGCGTGGCGAAGCCGGAGTGGCGCCCGCGTGGCACCGTCCTGGTCACCGGCGGTACGGAGGGTCTCGGCAGGCATGCCGCGCGCTGGCTGGCCGGTGCCGGTGCCGAGCACCTGGTGCTGACCGTCGACTCGGATCCGGAGGCGCCGCATGAACTACCGCACGTGGTGGCACTACGGGACGAGCTGAGCGGCCTGGGTGCGAAGGTGACGGTGTGCCCGACGGACCTCACCGACCGCGACGCGGTCGAGCGGCTGCTCACCGGCCCCGCCGCGTATCCCGAGCTCTCCGGTGTCGTCCACACCGCCGACCTGGCACGGATCGCCCAGACCGACGCCACCAGCGCCGATGAACTGGCGGAGACGCTGGCGGCCAAGGTCGACGGTCTGCTGCATCTCGACACGGTCCTCGCCGATCGGGAACTGGACCTGTTCGTGGTCTTCTCGTCGGTCGCCAGCGTCTGGGGCGGTGGTGGCCAGGGGCTGATCGGCGCGGCCAACGCCCAGCTCGACGCCTTGATCGAGCGGCGCCGCGCCAGGGGCCTGGTGGCCACTTCGGTGGCCTGGGGTGTGATCGACGGCTTCGGTGTGGCCGCCGATGCCACGGCCCAGGAGCAGCTGCGCCGCCGCGGTGTGCTGCCCATGGCTCCCGAGGCGGCCATGGCGGCCCTGACGCACGCTGTCCGCCATGACGACACGCTCGTGGCCGTGGTGGACATCGATTGGTCGGCGTTCGTCCCGGCGTTTACCTCGCTGCGGCCCAGTCCGCTGATCGGTGATCTGCCGGGCGTTCAGGAGATCGTCGACAGCCTTCGTACGGACGACGCCTCCGACGAGTCCGCCTCGGAACTCCTGCGCGAACTGGCCGCGGGCTCCGACGCCGAGCGGGAACGCGCCTTGATGAAGGTGGTGCGCGAGAACACGGCCATCGCGCTGGGCCACAACGGTGTCGAGGCCGTCAAACCGCAACGAGCCTTCCAGGAGATGGGCTTCGACTCCCTCGCGGCCGTGAACCTGCGCAACACCCTCGGCGCCGCACTGGGCACCCGGCTGCCGGCCACTCTCGTCTTCGACTACCCCACGCCCACCGCGCTGGTGGAGTACCTGCGTACCGAACTCCTGGGAGACCAGGGCGACGACGAGGCCACCGAGGCCGATGAGGAGGAGATCCGCCGCGTACTGGCCGCCGTGCCGTTCAGCCGGTTCCGTGAGGCCGGAGTGCTCGACGCGCTGCGGTCACTGGCCAGGACCGAAGCGGCCGCACGGGACGGCAGCCGACCGTCCGCTGATGAGGAGCTCGACCTGATCGATGGAATGGATATCGCCGGACTGGTCCAACGGGCGTTCGACGGAACCCAGTTGTGAACGCACTCGACGCGGTGGGAGGCAGCCATGAGCAGCAGCCAGAGCGAACAGATCGTCGACGCCCTGCGCGCCTCGCTGAAGGACAACGCCCGGCTGAAGCACGAGTACGACAAGGCGGTCGCGGCCACCTCCGCCCCCATCGCCATCGTCGGGATGGCCTGCCGGCTGCCGGGCGGGGTGAGCACACCGGAAGACCTGTGGGAGCTGGTGTCCACCGGCGGTGACGGCATCTCCGGCTTTCCGGTGAACCGCGGCTGGGACCTGGACAACCTCTTCCACCCCGATCCGGACCACCCCGGCACCAGCTATGCCACGGAAGGGGGCTTCCTGCACGACGCCGGTGAGTTCGACGCGGGCTTCTTCTCCATCTCGCCCCGGGAGGCCGTGGCGATGGACCCGCAGCAGCGGATCATGCTGGAGCTGTCCTGGGAGGCGTTCGAGCGCGCCGGGATCGACCCGACCAGCAAGCGGGGCAAGGACGTCGGCGTCTACTCCGGTATCGCTTTCCACGACTACGGCACCGGTCTCGCCGAGGTCCCCGAAGGGCTCGAGGGCTTCATCCTCACCGGCGGCGCGGGGAGTGTGCTGTCCGGACGGGTCTCCTACGCACTCGGCCTCGAAGGCCCCGCCGTGACGATCGACACGGCGTGCTCCTCGTCGCTGGTGGCGCTGCATCTGGCGACGCAGGCGCTGCGGGCGGGGGAGTGCTCGATGGCGCTGGCGGGTGGCGTCACCGTGATGGCGGCCTCCGACGCCTTCGTGGGCTTCTCCCGGCAGCGCGGGCTGGCCCCCGACGGCCGGTGCAAGGCATTCGCGGCCTCGGCGGACGGCACCGGGTTCTCCGAGGGCGCCGGTGTGCTTCTGCTCGAGCGCCTGTCCGACGCCGTCGACGCGGGACACCCGGTACTGGCGGTGGTGCGCGGCTCGGCGGTGAACCAGGACGGCGCCTCCAACGGCCTCACCGCGCCGAACGGCCCCTCACAGCGGCGCGTCATTCGCCGGGCGCTGAACAGCGCACGGCTGACGGGCGCCGATGTGGACGTGGTGGAGGCACACGGCACGGGTACGGCGCTGGGCGACCCCATCGAGGCGCAGGCCCTGCTGGCCACGTACGGCCGGGACCGCGACCGCCCGCTGTGGCTGGGGTCGGTGAAGTCCAACATCGGCCACACCCAGGCCGCCGCCGGTGCGGCCGGTGTGATCAAGATGGTGATGGCGATGCGGCACGGCGTACTGCCGAAGACGCTGCATGTGGACGCGCCCACGCCCCAGGTGGACTGGTCGGCCGGTGCCGTGGAACTCCTGACCGGCGAACAGCCGTGGCCGGAGACGGGACGGCCGCGCCGGGCCGCCGTATCGGGCTTCGGCATCAGCGGCACCAACGCCCATGTGATCCTCGAAGAGGCCCCGGACCCCCAGCCCGGCGGACCCGGCCCCGCGACCGGTGCCACCGCGGAAACCAGCACCGCCGCCACCGAACCGGCGCCGTCGTCACCACCGGTCCTGGACGATGCCCCGGTGCTCCACGATGCCCCGGTGCCACTTCTGGTCTCCGGGCGGGGCGAGTCGGGGCTGCGCGCTCAGGCCCAGCGCCTGCTGTCGTTCCTGGACGAACGCCCCGACGTGACCCTGCCGGACCTCGGCTGGTCGCTGGCCTCCGGGCGCGCCGCGCTGGAGCAACGCGGCGTGGTGCTGGCCACCGACCGGGACGCCGCGCTGCGCGGCCTGACCGCACTGGCCCAGAACACCCCCGCCCCCGATGTGATCCGCGGCACCGGCCCGGCCACCGGGAGTATCGCCTTCGTCTTCCCCGGCCAGGGCTCGCAGTGGCAGGGCATGGCGGCCGAACTGCTCGCCTCCTCATCGGTGTTCGCCGACCGGTTCGCCGAATGCGACGACGCGCTGGGACGCCTCCTGGACTGGTCCGTCACCGATGTGATCCGGGGGGCCGAGGGCGCGCCTTCCCTGGACCGCATCGAGATCCTGCAACCCGCGCTGTTCGCGGTGCATGTGTCCTTGGCGGCGGTGTGGGCGGCGGCCGGGGTCGAACCCGCGGCGGTGGTCGGCCACAGCCAAGGGGAGATCGCGGCGGCGTATGTGGCCGGGGCGCTGTCACTGGCGGACGCGGCCAGGATCGTGGTCCTGCGCAGTGCTCTGTTCGCCGAGGAACTGGTGGGCAAGGGCGCGGTGGCCTCTGTGGCGGTGTCGCCCGACACCGTGGAGAAGCGGCTGGCGGACTGGGGCGAGCGACTGGTGATCGCCGGACGCAACGGCCCCTCGGCGGTGACCGTCGCGGGCGAGGTGGCCGCGCTGGAGGAGTTCGTGGCCGGATGCAAGGCCGACGGGATCCGGGCGCAGGTCGTGGGCTCGACGGTGGCCTCGCACTGCGCCCAGGTCGATCCGTTGCGGGACCGCATCCTGGCGATGTTCGCCGACATCACCCCGCGCCGCGGCCACATTCCGTTCTACTCGACGGTCACCGGCGGTGTGCTCGACACCGGCGAACTGGACGCCGAGTACTGGTTCCGCAACGCGCGCCACCCGGTCGACTTCGAGGGCGCCGTCCACGAACTCCTCACCGACGGATTCGGCTTCTTCGTCGAGTCCAGCGCCCATCCCGTGCTGGTGACGGCCATGCAGCAGATGTTCGAGGACGCCGGGGCCGACGCGGTGGCCGTGGGCTCCCTACGGCGCGACGAAGGCGGTGCGCGGCGGTTCCTGGCCTCCCTCGCCGAGGGCCATGTGGGTGGCCTGCCGGTGGACTGGGCCACGGTGTTCGCCGGTTCGGACCCGCGCCGGATCGATCTGCCCACATACGCCTTCCAACGGCACCACTACTGGCTGGAGTCGACCGGCACCTTCGGCGACGCGTCCGGGCTCGGCCTCGAACCGGCCCAGCACCCCCTGCTGGGCGCGGTCGCCGAAGTCCCCGAATCCGGCGGGGTGTTGTTCACCTCCCGGCTGTCGCTGCGTACGCATCCGTGGCTGGCCGACCACGCGGCGGCGGGCACGGTGCTGCTGCCCGGGGCCGCGTTCGTGGAGCTGGCGGTGCGCGCCGGTGACGAGGTGGGCTGCGGTGTCGTCGAAGAACTCGTCATCGAGGCACCGCTCACATTGGTCGAGGGCGACGGCGCGCGGCTGCAGGTGTTCGTGGGCGAGGCGGGCGACTCCGGTCGGCGCCCGCTCTCCATGCGCTCCCGCGCGGAGGAAAGCGGACCGGGTGCGGCCTGGACACGGCACGCCACCGGTGTCCTGGCCCCGGCCGCCGTCGCCACCCCACCCGACACCGGCCTCACCCAGTGGCCACCGGCCGGGGCGGTCGCGGTGGACACCGAGCGGGTGTCGGAGGCGTACGAGGACATGGCCGCCGCCGGTTACGGCTACGGACCGGCCTTCCGGGGGCTGCGCGCGGTGTGGACCCGGGGCGAGGAGGTGTTCGCCGAGGTCGCGCTGGGCGACGACCAGGGGCTCTCGGCGGACGGCTTCGGTCTGCACCCGGTGCTGCTCGACTCCGCCATGCACGCGATCGCCTTCCGCGACCTCGGCGCCGCCCAGGCCACGCTGGCGCTGCCGTTCGCCTACCGCGACATCGCCCTGCACGCCGCCGGAGCGTCCGCGCTACGCGTCCACATCGCACCGAACGGCCCCGAGGAGGTGGCGCTTCAACTGGCGGACACCGGCGGCGCGGCCGTCGCCACCGTCGGGTCGGTGGTGTCCCGGCCGGTGGCCACCGAACTGCTGGACACCGGCACCAGCCCCGCCCGGGAGCGGATGTTCCGCGTCGGCTGGGACGAGCTCCCGGCACCGGCGGCCGACACCGCACCGGACACCCCGCACCCCGTACCGGTGGCGACCGCCGAGGACATCCGCGAACTGGCCGAGACGGCCGACCTGGGCGTGCCCGAGGCGCTGCTCCTGGACCTGGCCGGCGACGGCCAGGAGCCCAGCGCGAGCGGCGTACGGGAGGTCACCGGCCGGGTGCTGGAACTGCTGCAGACCTGGCTGTCCGCGCCCGAACTCGAGGACACCCGGCTGCTCGTGCTCACCCACGGCGCGGTGGCCGTGCACCACGACCGCGAGCTCACCGACCCCACCGCCGCCGCCGTATGCGGTCTGCTCCGGTCCGCCCAGGCCGAGAACCCCGGGCGCGTCACACTGGTGGACACCGACCGGGCACAGGCGTCCCTGGCCCTGCTGCCCGGCGTGTTCACCGGCGGAGAGCCACAACTCGCCCTGCGCGACGGCATCCGCTACGCCCGCCGCCTCACCCGCGCGGACACCACCGGCGCGCTGACCCCACCCGCGGGCGTGGCGGCCTGGCGGCTGGAACCCGGCACCGACGGCACACTCGAAGGCCTGGCGCTGCGCCCCGCCCCCGCCGCGCTGGAACCGCTGGCCGCCGGTCAGGTCCGGATCGAGGTCCGGGCGGCGGGACTGAACTTCCTGGACGTCCTGGTGGCGCTGGACATGAACCGGGTCGACGCCACCATCGGCAACGAGGGCTCCGGAGTGGTCACCGAGATCGGCCCCGGAGTGGCCGGGCTCACCGTCGGCGACCGGGTGATGGGGCTGTTCCCCGACGCCGTCGGCCCGCTGGCCGTGGCCGACCACCGCACCGTGGTCAGGATCCCGCACGGCTGGTCCTTCCAGCAGGCCGCCACCGTGCCGATGGCGTTCCTCACCGCCTACTACGGGCTGCGCGACCTCGCCGGTCTGCGATCCGGTGAGTCCGTACTCATCCATGCCGCCGCCGGCGGTGTCGGCATGGCCGCCGTGCAACTCGCCCGGCACTGGGGTGCCGAGGTGTTCGCCACCGCCGCCCCCGCCAAATGGGACGCCGTACGCGCCACCGGCATCAGCGAGCGGCGGCTCGGCAACTCGCGCACCGTGGACTTCGCACCGCACTTCCTGGACGCCACTCAGGGCCGGGGCGTCGATGTGGTGCTGGACAGCCTCGCCGGGGAGTTCGTGAACGCCTCACTGCGGCTGCTGCCCCGAGGAGGCCGGTTCCTGGAGATGGGCAAGGCCGACCTGCGCAGCCCCGAGGAGGTCGCAACCACCCACCCCGGCGTCTCCTACCAGGCGTTCTCCCTCTACGAGGCGGGCAACGACCGCATCGGGGAGATGCTCCGTGAACTGGTCGAGCTGTTCGACCGGGGAGCGCTGCACCCGCTGCCGCTGAACACCTGGGACGTACGCCACGCCCCGGCCGCCTTCCGCCACATGAGCCAGGGACGGCACATCGGCAAGAACGTGTTCACCCTGCCCCGCACCCCCGACGCCACCGGCACCCTCCTGGTCACCGGCGGTACCGGCTCGCTGGGCCGCCTGGTGGCCCGGCACATGGTCACCGAACACGGAATGCGCAACGTCGTCCTGGCCGGCCGGCGCGGCAGGGACGCCACGGGGGTCCCCGAGCTGGAGGACGAGCTCAGCGCGCTGGGCGCCACCGTGCGCACGGTGGCCTGCGACCTCGCCGACCGGGAGGCGGTGGCCGCACTGCTCGGCGCGATCCCCGAGGACACCCCGCTGACCGCCGTGGTGCACACCGCCGGGCTGCTGGACGACGGCGTGATCACCACCCTGACCCCGGAACGCCTGGACACGGTGTTCCGCCCCAAGGTGGACGCGGTGCTGAACCTGCACGAGCTGACCCGCGACCTCGACCTCGCCGCGTTCATCCTCTTCTCCTCCGGCGCGGGCACCTTCGACTCCCCGGGCCAGGGCAACTACTCCGCCGCCAACGCCTTCCTCGACGCGCTCGCCCGCTACCGCCATGCCAGGGGACTGCCCGCCACTTCCCTCGCCTGGGGCCTGTGGGGCCAGGTCACCGACATGAGCGCGCACCTGGACGACTCCGACCAGCGGCGCATGGCCCAGGGCGGCATGCTCGGCCTCTCCGTACCCGAGGGCATGGAGCTGTTCGACACCGCGTTGCGCGGCCCCGACACCGTACTGGTCCCCGCACACATGGACTTCGCCGCCCTGCGCACCCTGGCCGCCTCCGGCTCGCTGCCCGCACTGCTGCGCGCCCTCGTCCGCACCCCGCGCCGGGCCGTCGACAACGCGGTGGCGGACACGGAAGACCTGGTGAGCAGGCTGATCAGGGCAACCGCCGGCCAGCAGGAGAAGATCCTGCTCGACCTGGTCCAGCAGGAGGCCGCCGCCGTCCTCGGCCACGCCTCGGCCGACCTGATCGAGCCCGACCAGCCCTTCAAGGAAATCGGCTTCGACTCGCTCACCGCCGTGGAGCTGCGCAACCGGCTCTCCCGCCGGGCCGGGGTACGGCTGCCCGCCACGCTCATCTTCGACCACCCCGCCCCCGCGCCACTCGCCCGCTACCTCCTGGCCGAGCTGGGCCAGGAGGTCGACACCTCGGAGGTGCTGATGGCCGAGCTCGACACCGTGGCCACGACCCTGGCCGAGGTGACCCCCGACGCCACGACCCATGCCACGGTGCTGGCCCGCCTCCACCTGCTGGTCGAGCAGTGGGAGACCACGGCAGGCGCCACAACCGCCGACCAGGATGAGGAGTTCGACGTGGACACCGCGACCGACGAGGCCATGTTCGAGCTCATCGACCGGGAGTTCGGCACCTCGTGACCGCCCGGCCCCGTGCGACGACACACCACACGCCGCCGACCCTCCAGCAGACGCCACCGTTTCCTTCGGGAGTGAACACTCATGGCAGATGACGGGAAGCTGCGCGACTACCTCAAGCGCGTGCTGGCGGACGCCCGCCGCTCCCAGAAACGGGTCCGCGAGCTGGAGGCCGAGAAGACGGAGCCGATCGCGATCGTCGCGATGGCCTGCCGGCTTCCGGGCGGGGTGTCCTCCCCGGAGCAACTGTGGGACATGGTGCTGCACGGGCGGGACGGGATCACCGGCTTCCCCGTGAACCGTGGATGGGATCTGGGAAACCTGTTTCATCCGGACCCCGACCACCGGGGCACCAGCTATGTCCGCGAGGGCGGATTTCTGCACGACGCCGGGGAGTTCGACGCGGGCTTCTTCGGGATCTCCCCGCGCGAGGCGGTCACGATGGATCCCCAGCAGCGCATCATGCTCGAGCTCTCCTGGGAGGCATTCGAACGGGCGGGGATCGATCCGACCGCGTGGCGCGGCAAGGATGTCGGGGTCTTCTCCGGGTTCGCGGGCAGCGACTACGGGGCCGGGCTGCCGGAGCTGCCCGAGGCCCTGGAGAGCTATCTGATGACCTCCGACGCCGGAAGTGTGCTCTCCGGCCGGATCTCCTACACCTTCGGGTTCGAGGGCCCCGCCGTCACGGTCGACACCGCGTGCTCCGCGTCCCTGGTGGCCCTCCACCTGGCGGCGCGCGCCCTCCGGGCGGGGGACTGCTCGATGGCGCTGGCCGGTGGCGTCACCGTCCTGGGCACACCCCGGGCGTTCATCGGCTTCTCACGACAGCGCGGACTCGCCGCCGACGCCCGGTGCAAGGCATTCGCCGCGGCGGCGGACGGCACCGGCTTCTCCGAGGGCGCGGGAGTGCTGCTGCTGGAGCGGCTGTCGGACGCGGAGCGGCTCGGCCATCGGGTGTTGGCGGTGGTGCGGGGCAGCGCGGTGAACCAGGACGGTGCGTCGAATGGTTTGACCGCCCCGAATGGTCCGTCTCAGCAGCGTGTCATCCGGCAGGCGCTGGCCCATGCGCGCCTCAGTACGTCCGAAGTCGACGCGGTGGAGGCCCATGGGACGGGCACGGCGCTGGGGGACCCTATCGAGGCGCAGGCGCTGCTGGCCACGTACGGCCAGGGGCGACCGGAGGACCGCCCGCTGTGGCTGGGGTCGCTCAAGTCCAACATCGGCCATACCCAGGGTGCGGCGGGTGTGGCCGGGGTCATCAAGATGGTGATGGCGTTGCGGCATGGGGTGTTGCCGAGGACGTTGCATGTGGATGAGCCTTCGCCGCAGGTGGATTGGTCTGCGGGTGCGGTGGAACTGCTGACGGAGCGGCTGGTGTGGCCGGAGGTGGGGCGTCCGCGGCGGGCGGGGGTGTCGGGTTTCGGGGTGAGTGGGACGAACGCCCACGTGATTCTGGAGCAGGCTCCGGATGCGGCCACCGAGGTGGTGGCGGAGGCTCGGGGTGGTGGTGTAGTGCCGTTGGTGGTGTCAGGGCGTGGTGATGCGGGGTTGCGGGCCCAGGCACGGCGGCTGCTGGACTTCGCCGAAGGCCACCCGGAGGTGGGGGTGACGGAGCTGGGTGTGGCGTTGGGTTGTGGTCGGGCGGGGTTGTCGGATCGTGCGGTGGTGGTGGCGGGGGATCGGGAGGAGGCGTTGGCGGGGTTGGGTGTGGTGGTGCGGGGTGAGTCGGGTGTGGGGGTGGTGTCGGGTTCGGTGGTGCGTGGTCGGTTGGGGGTGTTGTTCGCTGGTCAGGGGTGTCAGCGGGTGGGGATGGGGCGTGGGTTGTATGAGGTGTTCCCCGTCTTTCGGGAAGCCTTCGATGCGGTGTGTGGGGTGTTGGATCGGAAGTTGGGTGTGGGTGGTGTGTCGGGTTCGGTGCGGGAGGTGGTGTTCGGGGACGGGGAGTTGCTGGAGCGGACGGTGTTTGCTCAGGCCGGTCTGTTCGCGTTGGAGACGGCGTTGTTCCGGTTGGTGGAGTCGTGGGGTGTGGTGCCGGATGTGGTGGGTGGGCATTCGGTGGGTGAGGTGACGGCGGTGCATGTGGCGGGTGTGTTGTCGTTGGAGGATGCGGCGGTGTTGGTGGCGGCGCGGGGTCGGTTGATGGAGGCGTTGCCGGAGGGTGGCGCGATGGTGGCGGTGGGCGCGGGTGAGGAGCAGGTGCGTCCGCTGCTGGTGTCGGGGGTGGGTATCGCGGCGGTGAATGGTCCTGTGGCGGTGGTGCTCTCCGGTGATGAGGAGCCGGTGTTGCGGGTGGCGGAGGAGTTGTCGGAGCAGGGGTGCCGGACGAGGCGTCTGGCGGTTTCGCACGCGTTCCACTCGACGCGGATGGAGCCGATGCTGGAGGAGTTCCGGCGGGTGGTTGAGGGCTTGTCGTTCGCGGCTCCCGAGATTCCTCTGGTGTCGAATGCGACCGGGGAGTTGGTGGATGCGGAGGTGGCGTGTTCGCCGGAGTACTGGGTGGAGCATGTGCGTTCGGCGGTGCGGTTCGCGGATGGTGTGCGGGCGCTTGCGGAGTACGGGGTGAGTACGTATCTGGAGCTGGGCCCCGATGGCACGCTGTCCGCGATGGGCCGCGAGTGCCTGGACGACGGGCACGCCGCCTTCGTACCGGCCCTCCGCCGGGAGGGTGACGAGATCCGCGCCCTTGTCACGGCTCTGGCCACCTGCCATACGCGTGGCGTGCATGTGGACTGGGCGACCGTGCTGGGCGGAACGCGTACCGGTTCGGTCGATCTGCCGACGTATGCGTTCCAGCGGGAGCATTACTGGTTGGTGGGGGACGGGCGTGGAGCCGGTGATGTGGCGTCCGCGGGGTTGGCGGGCGTCGGGCATCCGTTGTTGGGTGCGGTGACGGAGGTGCCGGGGTCGGGTGAGGTGTTGTTCGCCTCCCGGCTGTCGCTGCGTACGCATCCGTGGCTGGCTGATCATGTGGCCGCGGGTGCGGTGTTGTTGCCGGGGGCGGCGTTTGTGGAGTTGGTGGTGCGGGCCGGTGATGAGGTGGGGTGCGGTGGGGTGGAGGAGTTGGTGATGGAGGCTCCGCTGGTGTTGGCGGAGGGCGGGGCGGTACAGATGCGAGTGAGCGTCGCGGAGGCCGACGAGGGCGGTCGGCGTGTGGTGCGGGTGTATTCGCGGGCGGAGGACGCGGGCGTCGGTGCTGCGTGGGTGCGGCACGCGAGTGGGACGTTGCGGCCTGCGGGGGAGGTGTCCGCTGCTGGGGCGGAGATGTCGGTGTGGCCTCCGGCGGGTGCGGTGGCGGTGGATCCGGTGGAGGTGGAGGGCCTGTACGACGGCCTGGAGCGGGCTGGCTATCGGTATGGGCCGGTGTTCCGGGGGGTGCGGGCGGCCTGGCGGCTGGACGGTGCGGTGTATGCGGAGGTGGCTTTGCCGGAGGAGCAACGGGCTCAGGCGGCGGGGTTCGGGCTGCATCCGGCACTCCTCGACGCGGCCCTGCACGCAGCCGCGTTCCAGCACCGTGCGGAGCGTGCCGACCAGCGGACAGCGCTGCCCTTCGTCTGGCGCGATGTGGCGCTGTACGCCACGGGTGCCATGGCGTTACGGGTACGGGTGGTCCCCGCCGGAGAGGACACCCTGACGCTGGAGTTGGCCGATGAGACCGGCGCCCCGGTGGCTTCGGTGGGTTCGATGGTGTCCCGCCCGGTCGAACCCGGGCAGTTCAGGACCGCCCCGACGCATGACCGTCTGCTCCGCCCGGGATGGGAGAAGACGGCGCTGACGCCGGATGGCGCCCCACTGGGCGCGGTGCGGGTGGCCACGGCCGAGGATGTGCGCGCGCTGGCCGAGCGAGGTGACCGGTTCGACGCCGTGACGGTCGAGGTGGCCGAGACCGGAAGTGTGCGCGAGCTGACCAGCCGGGTACTGGAAGTCGTCCAGGCGTGGTCGACCGAACCCGCGCTGGACAGCACGCGGATGGTCGTGCTGACCACGGGCGCGGTCGCCGTCGATCCGGATGAGCTGGTGGACCCCGCCATTGCCGCCGTATGGGGGCTGGTCGGCACCGCGCAGTCGGAGAACACCGGCCGGATCCTCCTGCTGGACGTCGACAACGAGCCGTCCTCGTACGCCATGCTGAGCACCCTCGTCCCCGCCCTGTTCGCCGCCGATGAGACGCAGGCCGCGGTCCGCGCGGGTTCGTGCTTCCTGCGGCGGCTCACCCGCGTGATGGGGCCGCCCGAGGTGGTGGGGCCGCCCGAGGCCGGGCCGGGTGGGTTGGATGCGGGCGGGACGGTGTTGGTGACGGGTGGTACGGGGGCGTTGGGCGCGGTGGTGGCGCGGCATCTGGTGGCCGTGCACGGGGTGCGGAGTCTGGTGTTGGCGAGCCGGAGCGGGCCTGGGGCGCCCGGTGCCGCCGAGTTGGAGGCGGAGCTGGTGGGGGCGGGTGCACGGGTGCGGATCGTCGCGTGTGATGTGGCGGACCGGGACGCGGTGGCCGGGCTGCTGGATGCCGTTCCGGGCGATGCTCCGCTGTCGGCGGTGGTGCATACGGCCGGTGTGCTGGATGACGGTGTGCTGACCGCGTTGACCCCGGAGCGTATGGATGAGGTGTTCCGGCCGAAGGCGGATGGGGCGCTGCATCTGCATGAGCTGACCCGGGACCTGGACCTGTCGGCCTTCGTGCTGTTCTCCTCCGCCGCAGGCACCTTCGGCAGCCCCGGACAGGGCAACTACGCCGCCGCCAACGCCTACCTCGACGCGCTGGCACAGCACCGGGCCGCCCAAGGGCTTCCCGCGATCTCCCTCGGCTGGGGCATGTGGTCCCAGGACGCGGGGATGACCGCCCAACTCGGCGACACCGACCAGCGTCGACTGGCACGTGACGGACTCGCCGCGCTGACCTCGGCCGAGGGCATGGAGCTCTTCGACACCGCGCTGCGCACCGGCGAAGCCACGGTCCTCCCGATCAAACTGGACCTCGGCGCCCTGCGGGCCCAGGCGGCCACCGGGGCGGTGCCGCCACTGTTGCGCGGATTGGTCCCCCAGCCCCGGCGGATCCGGCAGAAGGCCCAGTCGGCGCATGCGCACGACGCCGACGCGCTCACCGCACGACTGGCCGGGGCGGGCCCCGCGGATCGGCAGGCGATCCTTCTCGACCTGGTCCGGCAGGAGGCGGCGTATGTGCTCGGCTACGCCTCGGTCGGCCGTATCGGCCCCGATGCGGCCTTCACCGACGTGGGCTTCGACTCGCTCACGGCGATAGAGCTACGGGACCGGCTCCTCGCCCGTACCGGACTGCGGCTCTCCGCCACGTTCGCCTTCGACTTCCCCACGCCCCTCGCACTGGCGGACCACCTGGACACCCGTCTGGGCGCCGAAGCCACGCAGGACCCGGTGCTGGCCGAAGTGGCGAGGCTCGAAGAACTGGTGGCCGCCAGGCCACCGGACGGTGCCAAGAACACCGGCGCCGCCGCCCGGCTCCGGGGGGGGGGCGGCCGCCCCCCGGCCGACGCCCCCCCCCCGCCGCGCGGGCGCCG
>NZ_JBHYVB010000231.1:0-425 GCF_042750115.1 Streptomyces sp. NPDC059455 | reverse complement strand
CCCGCCCCCGGGAGGGTCCAAACAACCCGGGCGCCGCCCCCCGGCTCGGGGACCGGGCGCCCACCCACGGCACTGACGCCCCCGGGCCGGCCGGCGGCGCCGACATCGAAGCGACGCTCGAGGCGGCGTCGGTCGACGACGTACTGGCCTTCATCGACGACGAGTTCGGAATCGTGGACCCGGCGGATTCCGACCGCGCCTACGAGTGAAGGGGAAGGTGACCTCCGGTGGAGAACGACGAGAAGCTGGTCCGGTACCTCAAGCGGGTGGCCGCCGACCTGCACCAGGCGCGGCAGCGGCTCACCGAGATCGAGGCCGCGCAGTCGGAGCCGATCGCGATCGTGGGGATGGCGTGTCGGTTGCCGGGTGGTGTGACCACGCCGGAGGAGCTGTGGGACCTTGTGGTGTCCGGCGGTTACGCGGTC
>NZ_JBHYVB010000230.1:14200-17262 GCF_042750115.1 Streptomyces sp. NPDC059455 | reverse complement strand
GAGCCGCTCCGGGCGGTGGAGCCGCTCCGGGCGGTGGAGCCGCTCCGGGCGGTGGAGCCGTGCCGGGCGGTGGAGCCGTGCCGGGCGGCAGCGGGACGGCTCCGGGCGGCGGCGGAGCGGCCGCGGGGCGGCCGGCGGCGGGACGGGCGACGAGCCGGGATGTGGCGCGCGCGGCGGGCGTGTCCCAGGCGACCGTGTCCCTGGTGCTCGGGGAGAAGTGGCCCGGACGGGTCTCCGAGCGCACCGTGGAGACCGTGCGCGCCGCCGCGCGGGATCTCGGCTACCGCCCCAACCTCGCGGCCCGCAGCCTCCGGCTGGGCCGCACCCGGACCGTGCTGCTGGTGGTGCCCGCGCTGACGACCGAGTTCTTCGCCCGCGTCTACACCGGCGCCGAGCGGGTCGCCGCCGACCACGGCTTCGGCGTGGTGCTCTATCCGTCCCCCGAGGGCGTGGGCCCGGCCCGGGACCCGTTCGACTCGGCGCGCGCCTCGCTGGACGGGGTGATCGCCTCCTCCATGGCGGCCGACGCGCTGGTCGCGGTGCGCGGCGGCGGACTGCCGCTGGTGATGCTCGACAGCGACCCGGGCGACCCGGCCGCGGCGGCCACGGTCAACCTCGACATCGCGGACGGGGCGCGGCAGGTGGCGGAGCATCTGCTGGGGCTCGGGCACCGCCGGGTGGCCCATCTCGCGGCGGCGGTGGACTCCTGGACCTTCCGGGTCCGCGCCGGGGCCCTGGCGGAGGCGGTGGACGGGGTCCCGGGCGCCGCGCTGAGCGCCGAACCGGCGGGGCTGAGCGTCGAGGAGGGCCGCCGGGCCGCCGAGCGCGTCCTGGCCCGCCCCGGGCCCCGGCCGACCGCGCTGGTCTGTGACGACGACATCCTTGCCGCGGGTGCCTGCAAGGCGGCCCGGCGACTGGGCTTGCGGATCCCGGACGACATCTCGGTGACCGGCTTCGACGATCTGGCCCTGGCCACGGCGGTGGAGCCGGAGCTGACCACGGTCCGGCTCTCGGCGGAGGCGGTGGGCGCGGCCGGTATGCGGGCCCTGATAACGCTCCTGGACGGCGAGACACCCCAGGACACCGTGCTCCCCGTCGACCTGCTCCCCCGAGGCTCCACGGCCCCTCCCCCACGGTCCTGACCCGGGCCCGGACCCCATAACGCCCACCGCCGCCCCGGTGGGCCGGGGCGGCGGTGGCGATGAGAGAAATGGGTGGGTCAGTCCTCGGACTCCGAGGAGGACTCCTCCGAGGACTCGGCCGACGTCTCCGCGTCGGTCTCGCCCTCCCCGGACTCCAGGAGCCGGGAGAGCTGGCCGCCCAGGACGCGCTTGAACTTGCGCTTCTGGGGGCGGTTGCGGTCCAGGACCGCGACCTCGAGCTGCTCGGCGGTGAGGCTGCGCTCCCCACCGTTGTTGTCACGGGAGAGCGAGTCGACGGCCAGCTTGAGGGCCTCGGCAAGGGTCATGCCGTCCCGGTGGCGCTGGTCGAGGTAGCTGCTGATCTGGTCGGCGTTACCACCGACGGCGACCGAGCCGTGCTCGTCCACGATGGAGCCGTCGTGCGGAAGCCGGTAGATCTGGTCGTCCTCGGGGCCCTCCCCGACCTCGGCGACGATCAGCTCGACCTCGTACGGCTTCTCGGCGGCGCTGGAGAAGATCGTGCCCAGGGTCTGGGCGTAGACGTTCGCCAGCCCGCGGGCCGTGACATCCTCGCGGTCATAGGTATAGCCACGCAGATCGGCGTAACGGACACCGCCGATGCGCAGATTCTCGAATTCGTTGTACTTACCGACCGCCGCGAAGGCGATCCGGTCATAGATCTCACTGACCTTATGCAGCGCGCGGGACGGGTTCTCCGCAACGAAGACGATGCCGTCGGCGTACTGCAGCACGACCACGCTGCGGCCGCGCGCGATGCCCTTACGGGCGTATTCCGCTCGGTCGGCCATGGCCTGCTGAGGAGAAACATAGAACGGCGTCGTCACCGGCTGTCCGTCCCTTCTGTCATTGGCGAATGCATTCCGGTAGGACCGTCCCGATCAGAGCAGGGCGGCGCGGGGGCCGTCCGGCTCTTCGAGGCGCCGTTCATGGATGGCGCGGGCGAGTTCGGACACCTCGTCCTCGCCGAACCTCTTGAAACCGTCCTCGGTGAGGGAGGTGATGATCGGATAAATGCGGCGGGCGAGATCCGGCCCTCCGGTGGCCGAATCGTCGTCGGCGGCGTCATAAAGCGCCTGGAGCACGGCCGTGGCGGCCTGCTCCTCGGTCGAATCCTCGCGATAGAGCTTCTTGAGCGCGCCCCGGGCGAACATCGAGCCCGAGCCGGTGGCGGCGAAGCCGCGCTCCTCCGAACGCCCTCCGGTCACGTCGTAGGAGAAGATGCGGCCCTTCTCCCGGTCGACGTCCCACCCCGCGAAGAGCGGGACCACGGCAAGGCCCTGCATCGCCATGCCGAGGTTGCCGCGGATCATGGTCGACAGCCTGTTCGCCTTGCCCTCGAGCGAGAGCACGGTGCCCTCGACCTTCTCGAAGTGCTCCAGCTCCAGCTGGAAGAGCTTGACCATCTCCACCGCGATACCGGCGGTCCCCGCGATCCCGACCGCCGAGAACTCATCGGCGGGGAAGACCTTCTCGATATCACGCTGCGCGATGACATTGCCCATGGTGGCGCGGCGGTCACCGGCGAGCACCACACCGCCGGAGAAGGTCACCGCCACGATGGTGGTGCCGTGGGGGGCCTCGATGGCGCCCTGCACCGGGGGCAGCGGACGGTTCCCCGGAAGCAGCTCGGGCGAGTGGTCGCCCAGGAAGTCCATGAACGACGAGGAGCCGGGCGTCAGGAAGGCAGCCGGCAGACGCCCTGTGCTACGAGTGTTGGCTTCCACACGTTTCCTTCCACCAGATCTTGAAATGATGCACGGACCATACCCCTGGCCATGGAAGTCATCCGTCCTGGGGGCCCCCCCCCGGGGCGGCCGGGGGGGGGGGGCCGCCCGAGAGGCCCCCCCCCGGGGGCCAAAAACAAACCCACTAGACGCGGACTTAAAAACACAAGAGCCT
>NZ_JBHYVB010000230.1:8854-14190 GCF_042750115.1 Streptomyces sp. NPDC059455 | reverse complement strand
GGGTGTGTTTTTTTTTAAACCCCCCCCCCCCGCCCCCCACCAACCCCCGGGCCTTGGATCACACCGCGCGCCGCCCCCCCGCGGGGCCCCCCCCCCACGGAGAGGACGCGCCTTACTGCCCGCCCTTCTGGACGAAAGACCTCACGAAGTCCTCCGCGTTCTCCTCGAGTACGTCGTCGATCTCGTCCAGCACGGAGTCGACGTCGTCCGAGAGCTTCTCCTGCCGCTCCTTGAGGTCGTCCGCGGCCTGTGCGTCCTGCGTCTGCTCCTCGACCTCTTCGGTCGAGCGCGACGCCTTCTGCTGACCGCCGCCGGTGTCCTTGGTCGCCATTTCCCTCACCCCGCTCGGTTCGCCCGCTGATTCGATCGGTCTCAAGATCAGACCCTACAAGCAGGGTCCGACATCGGCCTCCCACTCGCTACAACGCACGGAGGCCACCTCGATGATTCCCGGCCCAAGGGCATTTCAGCCTCCGGACAGCACCCGGACCAGGTCCTCGGCCGTGCGGCAGCGGTCCAGCAACTCCTTGACGTGGTTGCGGGTGCCGCGCAGCGGCTCCAGGGTGGGAACCCGTTGCAGAGAGTCACGACCCGGCAGGTCGAAGATCACCGAGTCCCAGGAGGCTGCGGCCACGTCGTCCGCGTACTGCTCCAGGCAGCGGCCGCGGAAGTAGGCGCGGGTGTCCTCCGGGGGCTTGTTCTGGGCGCGTGCGATGTCCTGGTCCTCCAGCAGCCGCTTCATCTTGCCGCGGGCCACCAGCCGGTTGTACAGACCCTTGTCCGGGCGCACGTCGGCGTACTGCAGGTCCACCAGATGGAGCCGGGCCGCGTCCCATTCCAGGGCGTCGCGGCGGCGGTAGCCCTCGAGCAGCTCCCGCTTGGCGATCCAGTCCAGCTCGCCGGACAGGCTCATGGGGTCGCGCTCCAGCCGGTTCAGCACGTCCTCCCAGCGGGCCAGGACGTCCCGGGTCTGCTCGTCGGCGTCCGCGCCGTAGCGGTCCTCGACGTATTTGCGGGCGAGCTCGAAGTACTCCATCTGGAGCTGCACCGCGGTAAGCGTACGGCCGCTGCGCAGCGTGACGAGACGGCGCAGCGTCGGGTCGTGCGAGACCTGGTGCAGGGTGCGCACCGGCTGGTCCACCGCGAGGTCCACGGCGATAAAGCCGTCCTCGATCATCGACAGCACCAGGGCGGTGGTGCCCAGCTTGAGGTACGTCGACAGCTCGGAGAGGTTGGCGTCGCCGATGATCACATGGAGCCGGCGGTACTTCTCGGCGTCGGCGTGCGGCTCGTCGCGGGTGTTGATGATCGGGCGCTTGAGCGTGGTCTCCAGGCCGACCTCGACCTCGAAGTAGTCCGCCCGCTGGCTGATCTGGAAGCCGTGCTCATGGCCGTCCTGGCCGACGCCGACGCGGCCCGCGCCCGTGACGACCTGGCGGGAGACGAAGAAGGGCGTCAGGTGGCGCACGATGTCCGAGAAGGCGGTCTCCCGCTTCATCAGGTAGTTCTCATGCGTGCCGTAAGAGGCGCCCTTGTTGTCGGTGTTGTTCTTGTAGAGGTGGATGGGCTGGCCACCGGGCAGCTCGGCGGCGCGCAGCGCGGCCTCGGCCATGATGCGCTCGCCGGCCTTGTCCCAGAGCACCGCGTCCCGGGGGTTGGTGACCTCGGGGGCGGAGTACTCGGGGTGGGCGTGGTCCACATAGAGCCGCGCGCCATTGGTGAGGATCACATTGGCCAGGCCGATGTCCTCGTCCGTGAGCTGGCTGGCGTCGGCGGAGTCACGCGCGAGGTCGAATCCGCGGGCGTCCCGCAGCGGGTTCTCCTCCTCGAAGTCCCAGCGGGCGCGGCGCGCCCGGTGCATCGCCGCCGCGTAGGCGTTGACGACCTGGGATGAGGTGAGCATGGCATTGGCGTTAGGGTGCCCCGGGACGGAGATCCCGTACTCCGTCTCGATTCCCATTACGCGCCGTACGGTCATGCGGCCCTCCTTGCCCGGCGCCGCCCCCGGCTGGGGTCGGCGCTCAAGTACCGCTGCGCTCCCGGTCCATCCGCGGGCCCCGATCCCCCGTGCCGCGATACTGCGGTACCGAAGAGCCTAGAACGGCCAAGCGGTGCTGCGGAGATCATTACAGTCATTGCTCCGGTCGGGCTCGTAGGACTCATACGAAGAATGCGGTCCGAAAAGCGCATCCGGCTGCGGATGCCCCGTCCAGGACATCCGCAGCCGGACCGCGGTGTTACAGGTACTGACCGGTGTTCGCCACCGTGTCGATGGAGCGTCCGGTGTCCGCGCCCTGCTTTCCGGTGACCAGGGTGCGGATGTAGACGATCCGCTCGCCCTTCTTGCCGGAGATCCGGGCCCAGTCGTCCGGGTTCGTGGTGTTGGGCAGGTCCTCGTTCTCCTTGAACTCGTCCACGCAGGCGGCGAGCAGATGGGAGACCCGAAGGCCCTTCTGGTTGTGGTCCAGGAAATCCTTGATCGCCATCTTCTTGGCGCGGTCCACAATGTTCTGGATCATGGCGCCGGAGTTGAAGTCCTTGAAGTAGAGGACTTCCTTGTCGCCATTGGCGTAGGTGACCTCCAGGAAGCGGTTCTCCTCGGACTCGGTGTACATCTGCTCGACCACCGACTGGATCATCCCGCCGATGGCGGCCTTGGGCGACCCGCCGTGCTCGGAGAGGTCGTCGCCGTGGATCGGCAGGGACTCCGTCAGGTACTTCGAGAAGATGTCCTTGGCGGCCTCGGCGTCCGGACGCTCGATCTTGATCTTCACATCGAGGCGGCCGGGGCGCAGGATCGCGGGGTCGATCATGTCCTCGCGGTTGGAGGCACCGATGACGATCACGTTCTCCAGGCCCTCCACACCGTCGATCTCGGAGAGCAGCTGGGGGACGATGGTGTTCTCCACGTCCGAGCTGACCCCGGAGCCACGGGTGCGGAAGAGGGAGTCCATCTCGTCGAAGAAGACGATGACGGGCGTGCCATCGCTGGCCTTCTCCCGAGCCCGCTGGAAGACCAGCCGGATGTGCCGCTCCGTCTCGCCGACGTACTTGTTGAGCAGCTCGGGGCCCTTGATGTTGAGGAAGAAGCTCTTCCCCGCGGGCTTGCCGGTCACCTCGGCGACCTTCTTGGCAAGGGAGTTGGCCACGGCCTTGGCGATCAGCGTCTTACCGCAGCCGGGCGGGCCGTACAGCAGCACACCCTTGGGCGGCCGCAGTTCGTGCTCCTTGAAGAGGTCGGGGTAGAGATACGGGAGCTCGACCGCGTCGCGGATCAGCTCGATCTGGTTTCCCAGACCGCCGATCTTGTTGTAGTCGATGTCCGGCACCTCTTCGAGGACAAGCTCCTCGACCTCGCTCTTCGGTACCACCTCGTAGACATAGCCGGACCGGGACTCGAGCAGCAGGGCGTCACCGGGCCGGATGGTGGTGCTCAGCAGCGGCTCCGCCAGCCGCACCACCCGCTCCTCGTCGGTGTGCCCGATCACCAGGGCGCGCTCGCCGTCCTCAAGGACTTCCTTGAGGGTGACGATGTCCCCGGCGCGCTCGAACTCCATGGCCTCGACCACATTGAGCGCCTCGTTGAGCATGACCTCCTGGCCGCGCTTGAGGTCGTCGAGCTCGACGCTTGGGCTGACATTCACCCGGAGTTTACGGCCCCCGGTAAAGATGTCCGCCGTGCCGTCCTCGTTCGCCTGCAGAAAGGCTCCGAAACCGGCCGGCGGCTGGGCGAGCCGGTCGACCTCCTCCTTGAGGGCCACGATCTGGTCGCGGGCCTCACGGAGTGTGTTCGCGAGCCGCTCGTTCTGTGCGGAGACTCCCGCCAGATTGGTCTGCAGCTCGACGATCCGCTCTTCGAGAATCCTCGTATGACGCGGAGAGTCGGCGAGCTTGCGGCGCAGGACGGCGATTTCCTGCTCGAGATAGGCAACCTGGCCGGCAGGGTCGTCAGACCCCCGCCCCGGCCGGATGCCGCGGTTGATGTCGTCGTCGTGGGCTGCCACGGTCCTCACCTCCTCCAAGGGGAGCTGGACGCTTCCTGACCCTACCTGGGCCGGTGCGGGTTGAAACCCCTAGATCACAAACCCGGTCGGCGTGTGTCCGATCTTCACCCTTGCGCACTCCCTCACGCCAGGTGAATACCCACCCAACAACATCGGAAAGCGAGCGGTTGTATCGTCGACACGGTCAACACCCGTCAGGGCTGGCGATATTTAGACAATGTTGAATCGCGTATCGAAGGAACAGGAGGGGGCACACCGTGCGGAACGAGGAGCTCGGCGGTCTTGAGGTCTGGATCGACCAGGATCTGTGCACCGGGGACGGCATCTGCGCCCAGTACGCTCCCGAGGTCTTCGAACTCGACATCGACGGTCTAGCCTACGTCAAGAGCGCCGACGATGAGCTGCTACAGGAGAAGGGCGCGACCACCCCGGTCCCCCTGGCCCTGCTGACCGAGGTCAGGGATTCCGCCAAGGAGTGCCCCGGCGACTGCATCCATGTACGCCGCGTCACGGACCGGGTCGAGGTCTACGGACCCGACGCGGGGTGACACACCGCGAGTAACCGCTCACACACTCCCCGGCACCGGCAGCGCCTTCAGCACGAACTTTCCGTCCCGCCACCGCCAGTTGACCTTGCGCTGCAGATCCGGACAGCACCGCGGGACCTTGGCCGACGAGTATCCCAGCAACGTGGCCGAAACCCTCTTTCCGCGCACCGCGAAATCGCTGATGCTCATCCCTTCCTTCGGATCCACGAAGGTGGCCACCACGCGGGGCGCGGCGCCCGCGTGGCCGGTCGGCTGGGAGAGCACATAGACGCCGCTGGGCGGGGTGCCGAAAGCGGTCCGGCAGCGCACCACGGCGACGGTCTCCGGCCGCCCGTCCCCGTCCAGGTCCGCCGAGCCCCGGTCGACGACGTCGGGCCGGGCCCGTCCGCAGTTCATCGGATAGTCCGCGGCGCGGGGGTCGGGGGCCTTGGCGGCCGGGAGCCCCCCGGTGCCCGGCGCGGAGGCGGTGGTGGACGTGGTGGCCTTGGCGTCGGAGGGCTGGAAGAACGACCCTCCGGCGATGACCGCGGCCACGGCGGCCGCGGTCGCCACCCAGTGCACCGGACGGGGTTGGGTGTGCGCGAGATCCGGGCCCAGAGGCTGCACGCGGGATGACTCCATGTGAGGGGCTGAGGCGGGAGATGACCCGCATGGTGCCACATCTCACAGGGGCGCGGGCCCCCCCCCCCCCCCCCCCCACAACGGGGGGGGCGCCCCCGGGGGAGGGGGGGGGGCGCCCCCGGGCGGCGCCGGGGGGGGGCCCGGCGCGGCCGCCGCGCCGGGC
>NZ_JBHYVB010000230.1:0-8844 GCF_042750115.1 Streptomyces sp. NPDC059455 | reverse complement strand
TCTCCCGGGGGCGCGCCCCCCCCCCCCCCCCGCGGAATGGGGGGGCCGCGCCGAGCCGTTGTGGCGCCGGTTCCCGCCGGACGGGCCTCGGGTGGCCGCCGGACGGGTCCCGGACGGCCGTCAGGCGTCGCCGGAGGGGGTGTCCTGGCCGCCGGAGGGGCGCCTGTCGCCTCCTGAGGCGTCCGTGGCACCGGTGTCCTCGGCGTTGCCGATGTCCTTGGCTGTGCCGGTGTCCTTGGCGGCACCGGTCTCCTTGACGGCACCGGACTCCTTGGCGGTGCCCCAGCCCACGTAGTCCTCGCCGTAGGCGCCCTTGGCGGGCCTGCGGCGGCGCATCGGGGGCTCCACACCGTCCGCGAGCCGGCGGGCGGTGAGCAGGAAGCCGGTGTGGCCGATCATGCGGTGGTCGGGCCGTACCGCCAGGCCCTCCACGTGCCAGGTGCGCACCATGGTCTCCCAGGCCGACGGCTCGTTGAAGGTGCCGTGCTCGCGGATGGCCTCCACGGTGCGGGCGAGCTGGGTGGTGGTGGCGACGTACGCGCACAGGATGCCGCCGGGGACGAGCGCCTTGGACACCGGCTCCAGGCACTCCCAGGGGGCGAGCATGTCCAGGATCACGCGGTCCACGTCGGTGTCGCTGAGGTTGTCCTGGAGGTCGCCGACGGTGAGCCGCCAGGCGGGGTGCGGGGCGCCGAAGTAGCGCTCGACGTTCTGGGCGGCGATCTCGGCGAAGTCGGCCCGGCGCTCGTAGGAGTGCAGCATGCCCTGGTCGCCGATGGCCCGCAGCAGGAACGTGGAGAGCGAGCCGGAGCCGACGCCCGCCTCGACGACACGTGCGCCGGGGAAAATGTCGGCCATCGCCAAGATTTGCCCCGCGTCCTTGGGGTAGACCACGGCGGCCCCGCGTGGCATGGACAGGACATAGTCGGGGAGCAGGGGGCGCAGCGCGAGATACGCGACGTTTCCCGTGGTGCGCACGACGGTTCCCTCGGGGGCACCGATCAGCTCGTCATGGGGGAAGGATCCCTTGTGGGTGTGGAAGTTCTTCCCGGACTCGAGCGTGAAGGTGTAGTGGCGTCCCTTGGGGTCGGTGAGCTGGACCTGGTCCCCGACCTGGAAGGGCCCGCGACGGCGGGCGGCACCGGTCGGTTCGGACATGTGAACAGCCTACCGGGCACTTCGCCGTGCCCGGACCACGCCCGGGGGCCTCAGGAGCGGCCGGAGGGCGTCCTGGCCATCGCCGCCACGAAGGCGCGCTCGACATCGGCCGTGGAGAGCACCCCGTAGATCTCGCCGGTCTCCTCGATCACCAGGTACTCGGTGGCCGGGGTGGCCCGCAGGGTGTCCAGCAGTTCCTCGCCGGTGAGCTCGGCGGAGACCCGCATACCGTCCTTGAGATCCTGGGCGAGACCGCTGACCGCGACCCAGGGGCGGCGGTGCTCGGGGATCCCCACGATGGCCGCCTCACGTACCACGGCGGTCGGGGCGCCGTGGCCGTCCACCACGACCAGGGCGCGGGCCCCGGCCTCGTTCGCCCGGCGCAGCGCCTCGGAGAGCGGGGTGTCGGCCGCCACGGGGACGGCGCGCCTGGTGAGCGTACGGGCGCGCAGGTCCGGCAGCCGCTCCCGCAGCCGGGCCATCCGCAGGCTGTTGCCCGCGCCGGTCCAGATGATCGCGGCGAGTATGGCGGCCAGCAGCGCGTCGGTGAGCGAGTCGACGCTGCCGAAGCTCTTGGGTTCGTCGCCGAGCCCGCCCGCCTGGGTGAGCAGCGGCAGCCCGATGAGCACCGCGACGGCGAGCGCGCGGCCGCTCCAGGCGGCGGCGACGGTGCCGGTCATGGGCCTGCCGCTGATCTTCCAGACGACGGCGCGCAGCATCCGCCCGCCGTCCAGCGGCAGCCCGGGCAGCAGGTTGAACGCGGCCACGATCAGGTTGGAGATCATCAGCCCGGCGAGCAGCACCCCGGGCACGGTGCCGGGCTCCACGACCATCATGCCGAGGTAGAACACGCCCGACAGGACCAGGGAGAGCAGCGGGCCGACGAAGGCGAGCACGAACTCCCGGCCCGGGGTCTCGGTCTCCTTCTCGATCTCCGAGACCCCGCCGAAGAACTGCAGCTGGATCCGGCGCACCGGCAGCTTGAAGCGGAGCGCGGCCACGGTGTGGGCGAGCTCGTGCACCAGCACCGAGGCGTAGAAGGCCACCGCGAAGAAGAGCGAGACCAGATACCGGGCGGCGCCGAGCTCGGGCAGCACCCGGTCGAGCTGGCCGCCGAAGACCCAGGTGATGAGGGCGGCGACCAGGAACCAGCTGGGCGAGACGTACACGGGCACGCCGAAGGGCCGGCCCATGAGAATGCCGCCGCCCACGTCGCGTGGGCGCGGCTGCTTACCGCCCTCGGGCTCGGTCGCGCGGTCCGATTCCCCGTTGTCGGACTGCCGCTGCCCGCTGTTGTCCACGGTGTCCCCTCGTCGGATGCTCGGTCGCACCCTTCTTTTTGATACGGTCCCCACGATCATGCAGTGCCGGGGGCTCGAACGTCGATGGTATGCGTCCGGCTGTCGGTGGCGGGTCGTAGGGTCTTCGCCATGGGAACCACCACGGGAACCACCACCGGGAAGGCCGAATCCTCCGACGGGCCACCGAAGTCCGCCCCCGCCGCCTCGTTGTCACCCTCACGGGCGGCCGACTTCATGCGGTGTCCGTTGCTGTACCGCTTCCGAGTGATCGACAAACTGCCGGAGAAGCCCAGCGCGGCGGCCACCCGCGGCACCGTGGTCCACGCGGTGCTGGAGCGGCTCTTCGACGCCCCGGCCGCCGACCGCACCGCCCCGCGGGCCCGGTCGATGGTGCCGGGCGAGTGGGAGCGACTGCTGGCGGCCAAGCCGGAGCTGGCGGAGCTGTTCCAGGAGGAGGACGGCACTCCGGCGCCGGACCGGCTGGCCGAGTGGCTGACGGGGGCCCAGAAGCTGGTGGAGCAGTGGTTCTCGCTGGAGGATCCGACCCGTCTGGAGCCCGCGGAGCGCGAGCTGTTCGTGGAGACGGAGCTCGAGTCCGGGCTGACGCTCCGTGGAATCATCGACCGGATCGACATCGCCCCCACCGGTGATGTGCGGATCGTGGACTACAAGACGGGCAAGGCCCCCGCGCCGCAGTACGCGGGCGAGGCACTGTTCCAGATGAAGTTCTACGCCCTGGTGGTGTGGCGGCTGCGCGGGGTGCTCCCGCGCCGGCTCCAGCTGGTCTATCTGGGCAGCGGGGATGTGCTGACGTACGACCCGGAGGAGCGGGATCTGCGGGCCGTGGAGCGCAAGGTGCTGGCGCTGTGGGAGGCGATCCGGCTGGCCACGGAGACCGGTGCCTTCGTGCCCCGGCAGACCAGGCTCTGCGGCTGGTGCGACCACCAGGCACACTGTCCGGAATTCGGGGGTACGCCGCCGCCGTATCCGCTGGCGATTGTGCCTGTGCAGAATTGAGGCAGCCGCGTAGCGCCCCCCTGAGGGTGGTGGTGGGCGACGGGCGGGCAGAATGGACGCGGTCTAGGAGAGGGAGTTCCCGTGGCGATCCGCGTCCTACTGGTCGATGATCAACCGCTGCTGCGCACCGGTTTCCGGATGATTCTGGAGGCGGAGCAGGATCTGGCGGTCGTCGGTGAGGCCGGGGACGGTCTGCAGGCCCTCGACCAGGTGCGGGCGCTCCAGCCCGATGTGGTCCTGATGGACATCCGGATGCCGCGGATGGACGGCGTGGAGGCGACCCGCCAGATCACCGGCCCGGGGCGGGACGGCCCGGCCAAGGTGCTGGTGCTGACCACCTTCGACCTGGACGAGTACGTGGTGGAGGCGCTGCGCGCCGGGGCCAGCGGCTTCCTGCTGAAGGACGCGCCCGCCACCGAACTGGTGCAGGCCATCCGCGTGGTGGCGGCGGGCGAGGCGATGCTGGCGCCCAGCATCACCCGCAGGCTGCTGGACAAGTACGCCGGGCATCTGCCGTCGGGCGAGGAGCCGGTGCCGGACACCCTGCACACGCTGACCGAGCGCGAGGTCGAGGTGCTGAAGCTGGTGGCCCGGGGGCTGTCCAACGCGGAGATCGCCGCCGATCTGTTCGTCAGCGAGACCACGGTCAAGACGCATGTGGGCCATGTGCTGACCAAGCTGGGGCTGCGCGACCGGGTACAGGCCGCCGTCTACGCCTACGAGAGCGGGCTGGTCCGCCCCGGCGCGCAGTAGGCGTCACCGGGACGGCTCGGGCGGGGGGGGGGCGGGGGGGTGTGGGTGGTGTGGGCGCGCCCCCCCCCCGCGACCGGTCCCGCCACGGGCCGTGCATCGGCCGCAGCCACCCCGGCCGGAACGGCTGGAGCCAGGCCGTCTCCACCGTGAGCGCTCCGGCCAGCACCAGCCGGGTGTCGGGGGTGAGCGGCACCGGCATCTCGGCGATCGCGCCCCCGGTGCGCCGGGACGCCCAGCCGTCCAGCTCCTTGCGGTCGCGCTCGGCGTCCCCGGTCAGCGTGGACCGTACGCCCGGGGGCAGCGCGGCCTCCCACTCGGGCCGGATCGGCAGATCCTGACGGGTCCACAGCCCGGTGGCCGCGCGGACGCCGTCCATGGCGTCCAGCGATCCGAGCAGCTGCCCGCCGAGCGCCGTCGCCCCGTCCGCGGCGACGCCCAGCGCGCCCTCCAGCTCCTGACGGGCCGGGCCGCCGGCACCGCCCGTGAGCAGGGCGAGCAGCGGCCAGACCCCGGTGGCGGCGAAGGCCGTGCCCTCGTCCGCCACGGCCGCCCGCGCCCACCGCGCCGTCAGCGTGTTCACGGCCCGTACGGCGGTCGCGTCGATCATGCGGGGTCCCCCATCGGTCAGCGGTTGGCCACCGCCTGTTTGACCAGCGTCCGGCCGAAGTCCCAGATCAGGCCGCCGCCGTCGTGTGCGTCGTCCATGACCGCTGTGAACGCCTCGACGAAACGGTCCACTTCCCGCTCACCGATGATCAGCGGCGGGATCAGCTTAATGACCTCCAGATGGTCGCCGGACACCTGGGTGAGGATGCGATGGCGCCGCAGCAGCGGGACGACGACCATCTGCGCGAACAGCCCCTTGCGCGCCGCCTGGAGCATCGTCCACCGGCCGCGCAGCCCCAGTGAGCTGGGTCTGCCGAACTCGATGCCGACCATCAGCCCCCGGCCGCGGACGTCGTGCAGCAGCTCGTAGCGGTCCACCAGCGCGGCGAGGCGGTCGCGCAGCAGCTCACCGGTGCGGCGGGCGTTGGCCACGACCTCCTCGTCCTCCATGACGGCGAGGACGGCGAGCCCGGCCGCCATGGCCTGGGCGTTGGCGCCGAAGCTGGCCGAGTGGACCAGCACCCGGTCCATCGACGAATAGACCTTTTTGAAGATCCAGTCCTTGCCGAGGGTCGCGCCGACCGGCACATAGCCGCCGGAGAGGGCCTTGGCCACGCACACCAGATCCGGTTCGACGCCGTCCTCGTGGCTGTAGGCGAAGAAGTCCCCGGTGCGGCCGAGGCCGGTCTGCACCTCGTCCGCGATGAGCAGGGCCTTGTGACGGTGGAGCAGCTCCTGCGCGGCGCGCAGAAAGCCGGGCGGGGTCTCGTGCACCCCCTTGCCCTGGATGGGCTCCACCACGAACCCCGCCACGTCCCCGCGTGCCAGCTCCCGCTCCAGCGCGTCGAGGTCGCCCATCTCGATCGGGGTGTCGGGCAGCAGCGGGGCGAACCCCTTGCGGAAGCCGTCCTCGCCGTTGACCGACAGCGAGCCGGTGGTCAGCCCGTGGAAGGCGTGGGCGCAGTACAGGACGCGCGGCTTGCGGGTGGCGTAGCGGGCGAACTTCAGGGCCGTCTCGACGGCCTCGGTGCCACTGTTGCCGAAGAAGACCCGGTCCAGATGGGGGGCGTGGGTCAGCAGCCGCTCGGCCAGCAGACCGGGCAGCGGCTGGCAGTCGAAGCGGGTCAGATCGGCCAGGTCGGCGTCCAGGACGTCGTGCAGCGCCTTGCGGACCACGGGGTGGTGGCGGCCCAGGCCCATCACCCCGAATCCGGCGAGCATGTCGAGGTAGTCCTGGCCCTCGTCGTCCCAGAAGTACGCGCCCTCGGCCCGCTCGTAGACCTTGTCGAACCCGATGGTGTGCAGCATCCGGGGCAGCTGGTGGTTGAGGTGCCGGGTGTGCAGCTCGTACCGCTCCGAAGCGCGCTCGGCCAGCAGCTTCCCGAGGTCGAAGCCCGAACGCCGCTGCTGCTGCTCGGCTGCTGTCATGCCTGGCTCTCCTTGGCGGCGGTACGGGCCCCGGCAGAGGTACGGGCCCCGGCGGCGGCGCTCGCCCGCTCCGGGTGGGCCGCCTCGATACGGGTCAGGGCCGCCCCGATCCGGCCCGCGATCTCGGCGGGGGTGAGCCCGATGTCGGCGAGCACCTCACCGCGCTTGGCATGCGCCAGGAACGCCTCGGGGATGCCGAACGTCCGTACCGGCAGGTCGACTTCGGCGTCCCGCAGCGTCTGGGCGACCGCCGCGCCCACCCCGCCGGTGCGCACATTGTCCTCCACGACCGCCACCAGCCGGTGGCGCGCCGCGAGTGCGGGCAGCTCGGGATCGACGGGCTTGACCCAGCGCGGATCCACCACCGTGCAGCCGATCTCGCGCCCGGCCAGCAGCTCGGCGGCGCGCAGCGCGACGGGGGCCAGGACCCCCGCCGCCACGAGGAGGACGTCCTCGCCCCGGCGCAGGACGTCCATCCCGCCCACCCGGTCGATCGCCGGAATCGGCTCCCCCACCGACTCCTTGGGGAAGCGGATGACGGTCGGCGCGTCGGCCACGTCGATCGCCTCGCGCAGCTGGGCACGGAGCTGGTCGGCGTCGCGCGGGGCGGCGATCCGCAGCCCCGGCACCACCTGGAGGACGGACATGTCCCACATGCCGTTGTGGCTCGGGCCATCGGTGCCGGTGACACCGGCCCGGTCCAGGACGAACGTCACACCGCACTGGTGCAGGGCGACATCCATCAGCAGCTGGTCGAAGGCGCGGTTGAGGAAGGTGGCGTAGACGGCGAGGACCGGGTGGAGTCCGCCGGTGGCCAGCCCGGCCGCCGAGACCGCCGCGTGCTGCTCGGCGATGCCCACGTCCCACACCCGCTCGGGGTATGCCTCGGCGAAGCGGGCGAGGCCCACGGGGTGCAGCATCGCGGCGGTGAGGGCGACCACATCGGGCCGCTCGGCGCCGATCCGCACCATCTCCTCGCCGAACACCGAGGTCCATGAGCGGCCGCCGGAGGGGGTCAGCGGCGCGCAGGTGAGCGGGTCCATCGCGGCCACGGTGTGGAAATGATCCGCCTCGTCCTCCAGCGCGGGCGGGTAGCCCCGCCCCTTCTCGGTGAGGCAGTGGACGAGGACCGGGCCGTGGAACCGCTTGGCGCGGTGCAGGGCCGACTCGACCGCCTCGGTGTCATGGCCGTCGATGGGGCCGACGTACTTCAGCCCCAGGTCCTCGAACATGCCCTGCGGCGCGAAGGCGTCCTTGAACCCCTTCTTGGCGCCGTGCAGCGACCCGTACAGCGGCTGGCCGACCACGGGGGTGCGCTGCAGCACGTCCTTGCCCCAGGCCAGGAAGCGCTCGTAGCCGTCGGTGGTGCGCAGGGTGGCGAGGTGGTTGGCGAGCCCGCCGATGGTCGGCGAGTAGGAGCGCTCGTTGTCGTTGACGACGATGACCAGCGGACGGTCCCGGGCGGCGGCGATGTTGTTGAGCGCCTCCCAGGCCATCCCGCCGGTCAGCGCCCCGTCCCCGATGACGGCCACCACATGGTCGGTGCGGCCGTGCACCTCATTGGCCTTGGCCAGGCCGTCGGCCCAGCCCAGCACGGTGGAGGCATGGCTGTTCTCGATGATGTCGTGCTCGGACTCGGCCCGTGACGGATAGCCGGACAGCCCGCCCTTGTGGCGGAGCTTGGAGAAGTCCTGGCGGCCGGTGAGCAGTTTGTGGACGTAGGACTGGTGGCCGGTGTCCCACAGGATGCGATCGGCGGGCGAGTCGAAGACGCGGTGCAGGGCTATGGACAGCTCGACCACGCCGAGATTCGGTCCCAGATGGCCCCCGGTCCTGGCCACCGCTTCGATCAGGAACTCCCTGATCTCCTGGGCGAGCGCGGCCAGTTCCTCACCGGTCAGCGCCTTGAGGTCGTGCGGGCCCCGGATGTTCTCCAGCAACGGCTGCACGGTCGGTTCCCCTCCTCGGTGTATCAGCTCACGGTGACGTCCGGGGTACCCGACGGGACCCCCTCGTCCGCCATGCGCCGCGCGATGTTCATGGCCTCGTCGATCAGGGTCTCCACGATCTTCGACTCCGGCACGGTCTTGATGACCTCGCCCTTGACGAAGATCTGCCCCTTGCCATTGCCTGACGCCACCCCCAGATCCGCTTCGCGCGCCTCACCCGGACCGTTCACCACACACCCCATGACCGCCACCCGCAGCGGGACCTCCATACCCTCCAGACCGGCCGTCACCTGGTCCGCGAGCTTGTACACATCCACCTGCGCCCGACCGCACGACGGACACGAGACGATCTCCAGCCGCCGCTGCCGCAGATTCAGCGACTCCAGAATCTGGATGCCGACCTTGACCTCCTCCGCCGGAGGCGCCGACAGCGACACCCGGATCGTGTCCCCGATCCCCTCACTCAACAGCGCACCGAACGCCACCGCCGACTTGATCGTCCCCTGGAACGCCGGACCCGCCTCCGTCACACCCAGATGCAGCGGATAGTCACACTGAGCCGCCAGCCGGCGGTAGGCGTTGACCATCACCACCGGATCGTTGTGCTTCACCGAGATCTTGATGTCCCGGAA
>NZ_JBHYVB010000229.1:0-17359 GCF_042750115.1 Streptomyces sp. NPDC059455 | reverse complement strand
GATCCGGTTCCAGTTCCGGTACCGGATACAGCGGGGCCTCAGGTGTTTCAGCGAGGACTCAGCATCGGTGCGCCACGGTGAGTGCGCCGACGGATCAAGGGTTCTTCGGCAGCCAGTGCAACCCCCTGAGTCAAGGAGAGCTGTGCCCATGTCCCGTACCCTGCCCCGTTCCTCGGCCGCGAAGCGTCGCGGTGTCGTGCTCGCCGTGGCGGCCGGCGCCCTGGCGCTGGGGGCCGCGGCCCCCGCCTCGGCCTCGGCCTCCCAGGCCTCCTCGGCGTCGGCCTCCGCCGCCAAGGGGAAGACGTCCCACGGCCCGGTCCTCTGTGCGATCCCGGCCGGCGACGACAGCGCCACGCCGACCACGCCGACCACGCCGGGTAAGCCGACCAAGCCGGGCAAGGCGCTCGACCATGTCAAGGCGATCAAGCTGACCAATGCGGGCAAGCCGGCCGGTAAGAAGGCCACCGCGGTGTCGAAGGACCGCTCCCGCGGGCACGACGACACCTGCGTCGTCATCCCCGCCTTCCCGGCCGAGCCCGGCAAGACCTGCAAGGTCGTGGTGATCAAGAGTGGCTCCGGGAAGTCGGACTCCGTTCCCGCGCTCCCCGCGAAGCCGGGCAAGCCCACCACGCCCACCACGCCGGGCAAGCCCGGGAAGCCCGGGAAGCCCCTGCCCACCAAGCCCGGTAAGCCGGGTAAGCCGGGTAAGCCGGGCAAGATCTGCGTGATCGCCCTGCCCAAGGACGCGCACGGGGCCACCAAGTCGTCCGCGGCTGCGAAGACCACGGCGGTCGAGGCGACCCCCGCGACCCGCTCCTGATCCACCGGCCGGTCAAGTGGGGGGCCGGCCGTCAAAAGGCCCGGCGCGCACGGCGCGCCGGGCCTTTCCACGCGCCGTTGAGACCGTGTCGGCGACCGGGAAGCGTACGGCGGGCGAAGGCGTTCACACGGCATGTCGATCATTCACAAGACCACGATGAGTCCGACCAAGCTGGAGCTCCTCACCCCGTGGCTGCCCCAGCAGCCGTGGTACGCCGCCGCGCGGCGCCCGCCGGAGCTGTCCAGGGTCGGGGGTTTCCGGCTCGACGACCCGGCGGGCGAGGTGGGGATCGAGTTCATGGTGGTCCGGGACGACGCCGGGGACCGGCCCGCCTGGTACCACGTACCGCTGACCTACCGCGCGGCGCCGCTCGACGGAGCCGAGCAGGCCCTCATCGGCACGACCGAGCACGGGGTGCTGGGCCGGCGGTGGATCTACGACGGGCCGCATGACCCGGTGCTCGTGGCCCAGTTGGCCGCGCTCCTCCAGGGCCGCGCCGAACCGCAGGCGCAGAGCGAATCCCACACCCCGGACCCGTCGGTCACGGCCGAGGTGACCGGAGCCGGGTTCGACGTCCCGGCCGGGGCCGCGGGGGCTCCGGCCGTCGCGAACGGGCCGGACGGCACCCGTCTGCCGCTGGGCGACGGGGGTCCCGTCCTCCAGGTGACGCGCGTGCTGCGTCCGGAGTCCGGTGCGGAGCCCACCGGGGTCCGGGGCCATGTGACCGCGGGCTGGCGGCTGTCGGAGGGCGGCGAGGCCCGCGGCCGGTATGTCGTGCTGTACGACAGCGACCCGGCGTTCTGACACCTGACACCCCGAACGCCCCTCACCGGGCCGATAGATCCAATGAATTGATGCTCTGGAGGCGAATCGGGGCGATTCGAAGCTCTCTGTATTGACGTGCTCTGCTCATAGATCCTACCTTTCCCGGGGCCACTCCACGAGTTCCAGCAGGGTTCCAGCAAGGTTCCGCAGGGAGGGACATGTCGGAGTACGTACGCTCACGCATCCGGGCGGTCCGGGCGGTCCGGGCGGTCCGGTCGGTCCGGACGCCCAAGACCGTCCGTAAGGCGGCCCCGAGAGCCACCGCCGTCGCGGCCGTCCTAGCCACCCTCGCCACCCTCGGCGCCGCCTTCGGCGGCACCGCCGACGCCGTCGCGCGCGGGCCCCGCCCCGCCGCCGATGTCTATGTCGCGCCCAACGGCGACGACCGCGCGCCCGGCACCCGCACCGCCCCCGTCCGCACCCCCGAGCGCGCCCGCGACCTCGTACGGAAGCGCGTCCCGCACCAAAGCGGCGACCTTACGGTGCACCTCGCGCCGGGCACGTACCGCCTCTCCCGTCCGCTCGTCCTCGACTCCCGTGACTCCGGGGGCAATGGCCACCGCGTCATCTGGCAGGGCAGCGAGGGCACCGTGTTCAGCGGTGGGCGGGCGGTCCGGGGCTGGCGGCCGGTCAAGGGCGGCGCCGGGCTGTGGTCGGCGCCCGCGCCCGCCGGGCTGGACAACACCCGGCAGCTGTATGTGGACGGCGTCCGCGCCCAGCGGGCCCGCGGGCCGATCCCGGTGAACCTCACCGCCACCGCGACCGGCTACACCGCGTCCGCCGACACCCTCGCCCGCTGGCGCAATCCGTCGGACATCGAGTTCGTCTACCCCAGCGGTGAGGCGCTGTGGAACATCCAGCAGTACGGACTCGGCCCGTGGACCGAACCGCGCTGCCCCATCGGCTCGACGACCGGCACCACCGTCACCATGGCCCAGCCGTGCTGGGACAACTCCACCAGGCGCGTGGAGTTCCCCGACATCCCCGGCCGCAGCATCAACATGGTCGGCCCCGCCAAGCTCACCAACGGCGCGCTGCCCGGCTACGTCGAGAACGCCTTCGAGGTCCTGGACCAGCCCGGGGAGTGGTACCTCGACCGGCACACCCGCACCGTCTACTACCGCCCCCGCTCCGGGGAGAACCCGCGCACCGCCGACGTAGAGGCGCCGGTCCTGGAGAAGCTGGTCGACGGGCGGGGCACCGGGCGGGCGCCGCTGCACGACATCGCCCTGCGCGGTATCGAGTTCTCGTACGCCACCTGGCTCACCCCCTCCTCATCCGAGGGCTTCTCCGAGGTGCAGGCGGGCTATACGGTGACCGGCCCGGAGGGCTGGAAGACGCAGGGGCTGTGCGAGTACACCCCGGGCGGCACCTGCCCGTACGCGTCCTGGACCAAGATGCCCGGCAACGTGGCCATCAGCCACGGCCGTGACATCGAGTTCTCCGACGACGCGTTCACCCACCTCGGCGCGGCCGGGCTCGAACTCGGCACCGGGACGAAGAACGCGACCGTACGCGGCAATGTGTTCACCGACATCTCCGGCAACGGCATGGAGATCGGCGGGGTGGACGCCCCACAGCCCGGCAGCGACGCCGACCTCACCCGCGAGGTGTCGGTGACGAACAACCACCTCTACGCGCTGCCCCGCGAGTACCACGGCGGCGTCGCCATCCTCAACGGCTACACCCGCGACAACACCATCGCCCACAACCAGATCGACCATGTCGCCTACTCGGCGATCTCGATGGGCTGGGGCGGCTGGCCCGACAAGATCCGCAAACCGGCCACCGCCAATGTCTCCCGCGACAACAAGGTGGCCGACAACCTCATCTTCGACTACATGCAGGCGCTCGACGACGGCGCCGGCGTCTACACCCAGGGCCTCACCGGAAGTTCCCTCGACAACGGCGAGAAGATCACCGGCAATGTCATCCACGACGGGTGGGGGCTGGGCCGGACCGTCTACACCGACAACGGCTGCACCTACGTGACGGTCCAGGGCAACGTCCTCTACGGCGCCCAGGCCAACGTCCTCAGCGCCCACGTCGACTACCGCGACGACCTCGGCAACAACGACCCGACCCGCATCGTCGGCAACTACTGGGAGCAGGGCGACCCCGACAGGGACGACAAGGGCGTGGTGACCAGCGGCAACCACATCCTGGCCGACCCGTCCAAGGCACCGGCCGACATCGTGGCCGCGGCCGGTCTCGAACCCCGCTACCGGGGGCTGCTCGGCCGTACGTTCGCCGCCGACTCCGTACCCGAAGCGCCCACCCGCGTGGGCGACTTCGCGGCGGACGGCTCGGCGTACGTCACCTGGAACCCGTCGTACGTCGAGGGCGGCGACCCCGTCACGTCGTACACGGTGACCGCTTCGGGCGGTTCGCGGTCCGTCTCCACCACCATCCCGGCCGCCGACTTCAAGCGCACCGCCTACGCGGTCGTCCGCGGGCTCGACAACGGGACCCCGTACACGGTCACCGTCACCGCCCGCAACAAGACCGGCGTGAGCGAGGTGTCCCTCCCCGCGGCCCCCGTGACGCCCACCCCCGGCGGCTCCGGCGCCCTGCCCGGCGCCCCCACCGGTGTGAAGGCCAACGCGGATGCCACGGCCGCGACGGTCTCCTGGACCCCGCCCAAGACCACCGGCGACACCCCGGTCATCGGCTACCGGATCACCGTCTCCGACGGCCGTACCGTCACCGTGACCGGCCGGGACGTCCTGGTCTCCCAGCCCCGGGCCAAGGGGATGCTGCGGGTGGTCGGCAAGCTGCGCCCGGCCACCGCGTACACCTTCTCGGTCGCGGCCCTGACCGCCACGGGCACGGGTCCGTCGGCGGATGTGTCCGTCACGACTTCGAACAGATAAGGGGGCGAAAGCTCAAATCCTGCTCTGAAACGGCACTCATCAGGGTTCATCACCGTTCAGAAAGACAAAACTGACGGTACTTGAGCGGTTCGGATGAACGCGGATGGACGCGGATGGACGGGGGCATTCCGATGTGTGCCATGACCAGACGGCCCGGCCCGGCGGAGCCACCGGCGCTGGACCTCTATGACATCGCCTATCTGGTGGGCGGGCGGCGGTGGGTGATCCAGACCCTCCTGATAGCGCTCCAGGAGCGGGATGTGATCACCCTCCGGCGCTCGCGGATCCGCGCCACGGCGGGGGAGGGGGCCGGTCACCCGGGAGCCGGGCACTCGGGGGCGGAGCACCCGGAGGCCGAGCACCCGGTCGAGCGTGCGCTCATCGCGCTGTGCCCGCGCTCGAAGCCGGTGGACCGGGTGATCCCCGCGCTGCTCGGCGGACCCGAGCTGGCGGAGATCCAGCGTCGGCTCGCCGCCGGCGGACTGCTCACCCGTCTCCGGGGCCGCCCCACCCGCACGGGCAGGCGCCGCGTGGAAGCGGCCGTGCGGGAGGGGGTGCTTCCCTCGTACGTGTTCTACGGCCCCGTCGTCGTCCCGGAACCGGCCCGGCGCAGGGCCGTCAGCGACGCGATACCCATCCCGACCGGCGACCCGGCCTACTGGGACCGGAACCTCCTCATCGCCTACGACCCCGGGTACCTCGACCAGGAGTCCTTCCACACCGCGCATGGGTGGGGCGACGACCGTGGCGGGAGCTACGGCGGCGACCACGGCCGCCATGGCGGTCACGGGGGCGACTACGGCGGGAGCCACCACTCCTGCGGTGGCGGTGGCGGCGGAGGCGGTGGCGGCGGCAGCGACTAGGCCTGTCCGACGGAGGCGCCGCCTGCGGCGGGCCACTCCCCTCCCCGCCCCTTCCCGAAACCGGGGCTCCGCCCCAGACCCCGGTCAGACGACCCCGATGCGCACGGTCATCCGCCGCGCCAGCACGCCGATGGCGATCAGCCCGTGGGTGCAGGTGTTCGCGGTGGCGTCGGCTCCGCCCCAGACTCCGGCCGGACGACCCCGATGCGTACGGTCATGCGCCGTGTCGGCGTGCCGATGGCGAGCAGCTCGTCGGTGCAGGTGTTCGCGGTGGCGTCGGTCGGCTTGTCGATCCCTCCGCGGGGTCCAGGGGCGGGAACCGGGGCTCCGCCCCAGCCCCCGGCCGGACGACCCCGATGCGCATGGTCATCCGCCACGCCGGCGTGCCGGTGGTGATCAGTGCGTCGGTGCAGGTGTTCGGGGCGGTGACGGTTGGCTTGTCGATCCCTCCGCGGGGTCCAGTGGCGGGAACCGGGGCTTCGCCCCAGTCCCCGGTCGGCCGACCCTGATGCGTACGGTCATGCGCCGTGTCGGCGTGCCGGTGGTGATCAGTGCGTCGGTGCAGGTGTTCGGGGCGGTGACGGTTGGCTCGCGGCCCCGGCGGGGCGCGCCCCGCCCCCCCCCCCCCCTACGGGAAGGGGCGGGGAGGGGAAAGACCCGCCGGACACCCCCCGTAACCCACGACCGTCCGTAGCGGCTGAGCCCATCCTCAAGCGGTGGCCGTGTCCTCGTAAGGGGAGGGGCAGCCAACCGTGGCGGTCACGGCCGTCAGCAGCACCACCGAGTCCTCCAGCGCCCGCAACCCGTGCCGTTCGTGCGGCAACTCCTGCACCTGGCCCGCGATGAGATCCAGCCGGTCACCGCCGCCGGTCAGCCGTACATGCCCGTGCAGCACCTGGAGGCTGGCCGCCGGGGGAGCGTTGTGCTCGTCGAGCTCACAGCCGGAGACCATGGCGATCACGCTCTGCCGCAGCGGACCGTCGTGCAGGAACAGATGGGCGCTGCGCCCGTGCGGATCGGCCTTGGCCTGGTCCAGATGGTGGCGCGCGAGCGTGGTGAGGTCATCCATGAGTGCCCCTCGATCGGTCCGGTCTGATCGTCGGCGGGTTCCCTCAATCCTCACCGGCTAGCGTGGTGGGCGCCAGTCCGCAGCCGCGCCGTGCAGCCGCGCCGTGCAGCCGGGCCGTGCAACCGCCCCGCGCAACCGCCCCGTGGAGAGAGGTACCGCAGCAGTGGCCGACTACCTGACCGTACTGACCACCACCGACACCCCCGAGAAGGCCGAGGCGCTGGCCCGCGGGGCGATCGAGGCCCGGCTGGCGGCTTGCGCGCAGATCAGCCAGCCCGTGACCTCCGTGTACCGGTGGGAGGGGGAGGTCGAGACGGCGGCCGAGTGGCAGGTGCTGTTCAAGACCACCGCCGCGCGCTACGACGAGCTGGAGGCGCATATCCGCGAGGCGCACGACTACGAGACCCCCGAGGTCATCGCGACGCCCATCGTGAACGGCAGCGAGGACTACCTGGCGTGGGTGGTGTCGGAAACGACGATCGGCTGACGGCGATCGAGGCCGGGGCGTGGGGCTCAAGGAGATCCGGGGCAACCGCTCATCGCGCGCCCGAGCCCGAGCCCGCGCCCGAGCCCCGCTCCGCCAGCGCCTCCTCGATCCCCCGCTCCCGTGGCCCCAGAAAGTGCGGATCCGGCTCGAACGCCGCGTCCAGCGCCGCCTTGCCCGCCGCCACGACCTCCCGCGTGCCGCCGAAGTACCAGGTCACATCGTGCGGCTCGTCGACCGCGACCCCGTACGCGTCGATCCCCGCCGCCCCACACAGCGCCAGCGCCCGGCGGACATGGAACCCCTGGCTCACCAGCACCGCCTTGTGCACCCCGAAGACTCGCCGGGCCCGGCTGCAGGAGTCCCAGGTGTCGAACCCCGCGAAGTCGCTCACGATCCGCCGGTCCGGGACCCCGCGCTTGACGAGATACGCGCGCATCGCGTCCGGTTCGTCGTAGTCATGGCGGCTGTTATCCCCCGTGACCAGCAGCGCACGGACCCTGCCGTCCTTGTAGAGCCGTACGGCGGCGTCCAGCCGGTGCGCCAGATACGGCGACGGCTCCCCGTTCCACAACCCTGCCCCGAAGACCACTCCGACCGGGGCCGAGGGTACATCGGCGACCGTATGGATCCGGTCGTCCGTGCTCAGCCGCAGCCAGGTCGCGGGGAGCAGGGCCAGTACGCACACCAGGACGCTCCCCCGCACCAGCCGCCGCCACCCCCGCCGCGTCCTCGGCAACCGCCCCCGCACCCACCCCGGCATGCGCTCCCCCTCCCGCCTTACCGATCCGGTCGCGCTGTGGGACGTCGAGGAGGGGCGCGGCGGTTGCCTCACCCGGCCCAGGTGACGCGTACCACGGCGATCAGCTGCTGGCTGGGCACCGGCAGGAAGTACAGCAGCCCCACGGGGTCGTACTCCCACCTCCACGCATCACTCACGCACCGATCTCCTCGCCCGCAGCCCGCAGGATGCGGCCGATCTCGCTCGCCGCCGCGCGAGCCTCTTCCGGGTCGGCCAGCGGCTCGGTGCGGGGCTGCCGCCCGGATAGGGTGAGTGACCTCCCCGTCAGCGAAAACCAGCAGGTGATCCCCGTCATGCCCCCGATTCCCACCGCAGAGCTCCACCTCCATATCGAGGGCACCCTGGAGCCCGATCTGGCCTTCGCGCTCGCCGGGCGCAATGGGGTCGAGCTGCCGTTCGCCACCCAGGAGGAGCTGCGGGCCGCGTACTCCTTCGGCGATCTCCAGGACTTCCTGGACCTCTACTACGCGCTGATGACCGTGCTGCGCACCGAGGACGACTTCGCCGACCTCACCAACGCGTATCTGGCCCGCGCCCGTGCGCAGGGCGTACGGCATGCGGAGATCTTCTTCGACCCGCAGGCGCACACCGCGCGCGGCGTCGAGATCGACACGGTCATCCGTGGGATCGGCCGTGCGCTGGACGCCGCGCCGGGCGCGTACGGCATCACCACGCGCCTGATCATGTGCTTCCTGCGCGACGAGAGCGCCGAGTCGGCCCTGGCCACGTTCGAGGCGGCCCGCCCCCACCTGGACCGGATCGCCGCCGTCGGCCTGGACTCGGCGGAGGTCGGGAACCCGCCGTCGAAGTTCCGCGAGGTGTACGCGCTGGCGCGGCAGGCCGGGCTGAAGTGCGTCGCGCACGCGGGGGAGGAGGGGCCGCCCGCGTATGTGTGGGAGGCGCTCGACGTCCTCGGCGTGGACCGCGTCGACCACGGGGTGCGGAGCCTGGAGGACGAGGCGCTGGTGGCCCGGCTGGTCGCGGACCGGACCCCGCTGACCGTCTGCCCCCTGTCGAACGTCCGGCTGCGCGTCGTGGACCGCCTCGATGACCATCCGCTGCCCGCGATGCTGGACGCCGGTCTGCTGGTGACGGTCAACTCCGACGACCCCGCCTATTTCGGCGGCTACGTGGGCGACAACTACACCGCAGTACGGGACGCGCTCGGCCTCGACGAGGCCACCCTGCGCACCCTGGCCCGCAACTCCTTCCAGGCCGCCTTCCTGGACGAGGAGACGCGGGCGGCGTACCTGAAGGAGGTCGAGAGCTGGAGCTGACGCTGACGCTGACGCCGACGCCGACGCCGACGTCGACCGGCAGCGGTCAGCCCTCGGTCGGCTCCAGCCGCACCGCGCACACCTTGAACTCCGGCATCCGCGACACCGGATCCAGCGCCGGGTTCGTCACCGTGTTGGCCCGCCCCGGCCCCGCCCAGTGGAACGGCATGAACACCGTGTCCGGCCGGATGTCCCGGCTGATACGGGCCGGGGCCACGGCGCGGCCGCGCCGGGAGACCACCGCGATCGACGCGCCCTCGTCCACCCCCAGCCGCTCGGCGAGCAGCGGGTGGAGCTGGACGTAAGGGCCGGGCGCGGCCTCGTTGAGCTCGCCGACGCGCCGGGTCTGGGCGCCGGACTGGTACTGGGCCAGCACCCGGCCCGTCGTCAGCAGCACCGGGTACTCCGCGTCCGGCTCCTCGGCCGCCGGGCGATGGCTGACGGGGGCGAAGCGGGCCCGGCCGTCGGCCGTGGCGAAGCGGTCGAGGAAGAGGCGGGGCGTACCGGGGTGCGGGTGGGTTCCCGCGCTTACGGGGTCGGCCGGGCTTACGGGGTCGGCCGGGCTTACGGAGTCGGCCGGGCTCGCGGGGTCGGCCGGGCCCACGGATTCGGCTGGGCGCACGGGGTCGGCCGGGCTCGCGGGGGCGGCCGCGCTTACGGGGTCGGCTGCGCGCACGGATTCGGCCGGGCGCACGGATTCGGCCCCCGCCGAGTCGTCCCGTTCCGCGCTCTCCGGGCAGGGCCAGAACACCCCGTCCTCCTCCGCGATCCTCCGGTACGTGATGCCCGAGTAGTCCGCCGGGCCCCCGGCCGAGGCCCGTCGCAGCTCCTCGAAGACCTCCTCCGCGTCCGCCGGGAACCCCTTCTCCCAGCCGAGCCGGGCCGCGAGCCCGCTCAGCACCCACAGGTCCGTCCGGACGCCCGGCGGCGGGGTGAGGGCCGCCCGGCGGAGGAGGACCCGGCCCTCCAGGTTGGTCATGGTCCCGGTCTCCTCGGCCCACTGGGCCACCGGCAGCACCACATCGGCGAGCGCGGCGGTCTCCGAGAGCACGACGTCGGCGACCGCCAGGAAGTCCAGCGACCGCAGCCGGGACTCCACATGGGCCGCGCGAGGGGCGGAGACCAGCGGGTTGGAGCCCATCAGCAGCAGCGCCCGGACGTCCTGTCCGAGCGCGTCCAGGAGTTCGTACGCGCTGCGCCCCGGCCCCGGGAGGTCGTCGGGTTCGACGCCCCATACGGCCGCCACATGGGCGCGCGCGGCCGGGTCGTCGAGCTTGCGGTAGCCGGGCAGCTGATCGGCCTTCTGGCCGTGTTCGCGGCCGCCCTGGCCGTTGCCCTGGCCGGTCAGGCAGCCGTAGCCGGACAGCGGGCGGCCCGCGCGGCCGGTGGCCAGGCACAGGTTGATCCACGCGCCGACGGTGTCGGTGCCCTTGGACTGCTGCTCGGGCCCCCGGGCGGTCAGCACCATGGAGCTCTCGGCGTCGCAGAACATCGTGACGGCCTTACGGAGCTCAGGAACCGGGACGCCCGTGATCCGCTCCACGAGCTCCGGCCAGTGGGCCATCGCGGCGGCCCGCGCCTCGGGCCAGCCGCTGGTGCGCCGTTCGACGAACTCCTCGTCCACCCGGCCCTCCGCGACCACCAGGTGCAGCAGCCCCAGCGCGAGCGCGAGATCGGTGCCGGGGCGCGGCGCCAGATGCAGATCCGCCTGCTCGGCCGTACGGGTCCGCCGGGGATCGACCACGATCAGCCGGCCGCCCGCCTCCTTCAGCTCGGTCAGATAGCGCAGCGCGGGCGGCATGGTCTCGGCCAGATTCGAGCCGACGAGGACGACGCATCCGGTGCGGGCCACGTCCGCCAGCGGGAACGGCAGCCCTCGGTCCAGCCCGAAGGCCCGCTGATGGGCGGCGGCGGCCGAGGACATGCAGAACCGGCCGTTGTAGTCGATCTGTGAGGTGCCGAGCACCACCCGGGCGAACTTGCCCAGCGCGTACGCCTTCTCGTTCGTCAGCCCGCCGCCGCCGAAGACGCCCACCGCGTCGCGGCCGTACGCCCGGCCGGTGGACTCCAGGCCCTCGGCGATCCGGTCGAGGGCCTCCTCCCAGGTGGCCGGTTCGAGCCGACCGGTGTCAGGGCGGCGGACCAGCGGCTCGGTCAGACGCACCCGGGAGGAGAGCACGGCGGGCGCGGTGCGGCCCTTACCGCACAGCGCGCCACGGTTGACGGGGAACGCGGTGCGCTCGACGACCTCGACACCGACCGGCCGACCGGCCGGCCCGTCACCAGGTCCGTCACCAGGTCCGCCGCCCGGCCCGTCACCAGGTCCGCCGCCCGGCGGCACCGGGCGCAGCGTCATACCGCACTGCAGCGAACAGTAAGGGCAGTGCGTATCGACGGGGTCGGAGGAGGCGGGGGAGTGCTCCCCGGGAACCGGAACGTGCGCCATGCGAAGGAGCGTGCTACGGCCGTGTTACAGCCCGCGTCGCCTCGCATTACGGCTGCGGGAAGCGGATCTCAGCACGGCGCCGGGCGGCCGGTGAAGTCGGCGCAATCACCTGTGACGGCCACGCAATGGCGGTGCAATCTGCCGCTGCCAGGCTCTCGTCATGACGTCCCACCCTGCTCCTCCCGGTCAACCTGGCCCTCCACTCGGCCCTCATGGCCCCGACTGCACGGCGGACTTCGACAGTGCCCAGCGGATCATGACCCGGTTCACCGCACAGCTCACCACCCAGCTCGACCGGCTGGGCCAAGGCGGTCTCCGCCGGGGTGGCCGCGACCGCCCGCCGACGCTCGTCGCCGTCGCCCACGGCAGCCGGGACCCCGAGGCGCTGCGCACCGCGAACGCCCTCCTGGACCGCGTCCGCGCGCTCCGCCCCGGGCTGCCCGTACGCCTCGGCCATATCGAGCTCAACCGGCCGCTGCTGACCGACACACTGGCCGCGCTGCGCGGCGAGGCGGTGCTCGTCCCGCTGCTGCTGAGCCGCGGCCACCACATCAAACAGGACATCCCGGACGCCGTCGCCGCCGCGCCCCACCTCACCGCCCGGATCGCCGCCCCGCTCGGCCCGGACCCGCTGCTCGCCGAGGCCCTGCACGCCCGGCTGGCGGAGGCAGGCCCACGGGCCGCGGCTCCGCACGGGACGGGCGGCGTCGTCCTCGCCGCCGCGGGCTCCCGCGACCCGGACGCGGCCGTCGACACGGCCCGTACCGCCGCCCTGCTCAGCGCCCGGCTCGGCGGGGTGCCCGTGCTGCCCGGCTACGCCTCCGGCTCCGGCCCCACCGTGCCCGAGGCCGTCCGCGCCCTGACCGCGCTCGGCCACGACCGGATCGCGGTCGCCTCCTACTTCACCGCGCCCGGCCGCTTCGCGGCCCAGTGCGCGCACGCCGCCCCCGGCCTCGCGGCCGCCCCGCTCGGCGCCCATCCGGCGGTGGCGCGTCTCGTACTGCGCCGTTACGAACAGGCGCTGGCCTCTGCGCCCTTGTCACACCCGGCGGCTACCGTCGGTGTATGAGTCCCAGCGCACCACCTGAACCGGAACCGGATCCGGCCGCCTCGGCCGGTGTCCCTTCGGCCGGTGTCCCTTCCACCGGTGCCGCCTCGACAGGTGTCCCTTCGACCGGTGCCTCCGAGGCCGACCCCCGCCGCGTCCCCGGCTACGCCGCGGCGGACCTCGAGCGCTGGGCGCCCGAGCCGGACAAGCGGCCGGGCCGGACCGCCTTCCAGCGGGACCGGGCGCGGGTGCTGCACTCCGCTGCGCTGCGCAGACTGGCCGGGAAGACCCAGGTGGTGCCCGCCGCACCGGCCGCCGACCCCGGACCGGCCGGGCGCGCCCCGGCCTTCGACGCCACGCCACGCACCCGGCTGACCCACTCCCTGGAGTGCGCCCAGGTGGGCCGTGAGCTGGGGGCCGCCCTCGGCTGCGACCCGGATCTGGTGGAGACGGCCTGTCTCGCCCACGACCTCGGCCATCCGCCGTTCGGGCACAACGGCGAGCGGGTGCTCAACGAGATCGCCGAGCCCTGCGGCGGCTTCGAGGGAAACGCGCAGTCGCTGCGGCTGCTGGCCCGGCTGGAGCCGAAGCGGTTCGTGCCCGGCCGGGGCACCGGCGAGCCGGTGAGCGTCGGGCTCAACCTCACCCGCGCCGCGCTGGACGCCGCCACCAAGTACCCCTGGCCGCGCGGCGGCCATCCGCACGGCCCCCGCTCCCCGAAGTTCGGGGTCTATGAGGACGACGCCCCGATCTTCGAGTGGTACCGGCAGGGCGCCCCCGAGGGCCGTACGACCTTCGAGGCCCAGGTCATGGACTGGTCCGACGATGTCGCCTACTCCGTCCACGACGTCGAGGACGGGCTGCACGCGGGCCATCTGAGCCCCGCGAGCCTGCTCGCCGAGCCCGAGCGCCGCGAGGTCTTCGCCGTCGCCGCCGATCGCTACGCCCCGGGGGCCGAGCCCGACGAGCTGGCCGAGGCGCTGGACCGGCTGCTGGGCCAGGAGTGGTGGCCGCACGGCTACGACGGCTCGTCCGTCGCCCAAGCCCGCCTCAAGGACGCCACCAGCCAGCTCATCGGCCGCTTCTGCCTGGCCGCCGAGGGCGCCACCCGCGCCGCGTACGGCACGGGCCGCTTCACCCGCTACCACGCCGAGCTGGTCGTCCCTCGCGCCACCCGTCTGGAGTGCGCGGTCCTCAAGGCGGTCGCCGACCGGTATGTGATCCAGCGCGCCGACCAGGAGCTGGTCCGGGCCGATCAGCGCGTGGTCATCGCCGAGCTGGGCGAGGCCCTGATCGCCCGCGCCCCCGACGGCCTGGACCCCCAGTTCCGCGCGCTCTTCGACGCGGCCGGGGACGACCGGGGCCGGCTGCGGGCCATTGTCGACCAGATCGCCTCCCTGACCGACACCTCGGCCCGGGGGCTCCACGCCCGGCTCACCGGTTGAAGCCGGGAGCCGGAAGCCGGAAGCCGGGAGCCGGAAATCGGGAGCCGGAAGCCGGTAGTCGCTCGCCGGATACGGCTTCCGCGCACACATACGGCCTACCGGCCCTTCCGGACGCACGCCCGGTGCGGGAGGCTCCCCTGTGACACAGCTTTCGGCACATCCTCTCGGCACCGCTTTCTCGGCACATCTTCTCGACACGGCATTTAGGACGGCATTCGGAGCGCACGACCTGACACGACCGGGGTAAGGCACCTAGAGGAACTGCTCGGCACCGCTCGGCAGCGAGGAGGACACAAGTGGTGGACGCACACCAGACATTCGTCATCGTCGGAGGGGGCTTGGCCGGGGCGAAAGCCGCGGAAACCCTTCGAGCGGAGGGTTTCACCGGGCGGGTGATTCTCATCGGTGACGAACGCGACCACCCCTATGAACGGCCCCCGCTCTCCAAGGGCTTCCTCACCGGCAGCCAGGAGCGCGACAGCGTCTTCGTCCACGAGCCCGCCTGGTACGCCCAGTCCGATATCGAGCTCCACCTCGGCCTGCCCGCCGTCCACCTGGACCGCGCCGCCAAGGCGGTGACCCTGGGCGACGGCGCCCGGGTCCACTACGACCGGCTGCTGCTGGCCACCGGTGCCGAGCCGCGCCGCCTCGACATCCCCGGCACCGATCTGGCCGGGGTCCACCATCTGCGCCGGCTCGCCCACGCCGAGCGGCTCAAGGGCGTCCTCACCACCCTCGGCCGGGACAACGGCCAGCTGGTCATCGCGGGCGCGGGCTGGATCGGCCTCGAGGTCGCGGCCGCCGCCCGTGGCTACGGCGCCGAGGTGACCATCGTCGAGCCCGAGCCCACCCCGCTCCACCCCGTCCTCGGCCCCGAGCTGGGCGCCCTCTTCGCCGACCTCCACGGCGAGCACGGCGTCCGCTTCCACTTCGGTGCCCGCCTTACCGAGATCACCGGCCAGGACGGCATGGTGCTGGCCGCCCTTACCGACGACGGCGAGGAGCACCCCGCCCACAGCGTGCTGGCCGCCATCGGCGCAGCCCCGCGCATCGCCCTCGCCGAGGCCGCGGGCCTCGAGGTGGTGGACCGCGCGGCGGGCGGCGGCATCGCGGTCGACGCCTCGCTGCGCACCAGCGACCCGGACATCTTCGCGGCGGGCGACGTGGCCTCCGCCCCGCTCGCGTTCCTCGAGGGCACCCCCGTACGGGCCGCGCTCCCGCCGAGCGCGCGGCTGCGCGTCGAGCACTGGGCCAACGCCCTGAACGGCGGTCCGGCGGCGGCCCGCGCCATGCTCGGCCAGGACGTCGCGTACGACCGGGTGCCGTACTTCTTCTCCGACCAGTACGACGTCGGCCTGGAGTACTCCGGCTACGCCCCGCCCGGCAGTTACGACCAGGTGCTGGTGCGCGGCGATGTCGGCAAGCGGCAGTTCATCGCCTTCTGGCTGAACGACGGCCGCCTGCTCGCGGGCATGAACGTCAACGTCTGGGACGTCACCGAATCGATCCAACGGCTCATCCGCGGCGGGCAGCAGCTCGACCCGGCGGCCCTGGCCGACCCGGCCGTCCCGCTCACCTCGCTCCTTCCGTAGGCCCGTAGGCCCGTAGGCCCGTAGGTCCATAGGTCCTCGGGCCCTCGGACGCCTCGGAACACCGGGGTCCGGCAGGCGGCGGACAGCCGTGTCGGACCCCGGCCGTAGAATTCGGGCGTGGCAGGCAGGATCAACGATGACGACGTGAAGGCGGTACGGGCAGCGGTCCCGATCGACGCCGTCGTATCCGAATACCTCCAGCTGCGTAACGCGGGGGGTGGCAATCTCAAGGGCCTGTGCCCCTTCCACGACGAGAAGAGCCCGTCCTTCCAGGTCAGCCCCAGCAAGGGGCTCTACTACTGCTTCGGCTGCCAGGAGGGCGGCGACACGGTCGACTTCATCATGAAGATCGACCACCTCTCCTTCGCCGAGACCATCGAGCGGCTGGCCTCCCAGTCCGGGATCACCCTGCGCTACGAGGAGGGGGGCTACACCCCCGGCCGCCAGCAGGGCGAGCGCACCCGGCTGGTCGAGGCCCACAAGGTGGCCGCGCAGTTCTATATCGAGCAGCTGGACAGTCCCGAGGCGGAGATCGGCCGGAAGTTCCTCGCCGAGCGCGGCTTCGACCAGGCCGCGGCGCAGCACTTCGGCGTGGGCTACAGCCCGGCCGGCTGGGACCACCTCGTCCGCTATCTGCGCGGCCGCGGCTTCACCGACCAGGAGCTGATCCTCTCCGGACTCGCCCAGGAGAGCCGCCGCAATCCGATCGACCGCTTCCGGGGCCGTCTGATGTGGCCGATCCGGGACATCTCCGGTGAGGTCGTCGGCTTCGGCGCCCGGAAGCTCCGCGAGGACGACAACGGCCCGAAGTACCTCAACACCCCCGAGACCCCGCTCTACCGGAAGTCCCAGGTCCTCTACGGCATCGACCTCGCGAAGAAGGACATCGCCAAGTCCAGCCGGGCGGTGGTCGTCGAGGGCTATACGGACGTCATGGCCTGCCATCTCGCGGGGGTCACCACCGCCATCGCCACCTGCGGCACGTCCTTCGGCGGCGACCACATCAAGATCCTCCGACGGCTGCTGATGGACAACTCGGGCGCCGAGGTGGTTTTCACCTTCGACGGCGACGCGGCGGGCCAGAAGGCGGCCCTGCGTGCCTTCGAGGACGACCAGAAGTTCGCCGCCGAGACCTACATCGCGATCACCCCGGGCGGGATGGACCCCTGCGAGCTGCGGCTCGCGGAGGGCGACGACGCCGTCAAGTCGCTGGTCGAGAACCGCACCCAGCTGTTCGAGTTCGCCATCCGGCAGATCATCGCGCGTCACAACCTGGACACGGCGGTGGGGCGCGCCGCCGCGCTGGAGGAGGCGGCGCCCGTCGTCGCCGGGATCAAGAACAGCTCCATCCAGCACGAGTCGGCGGTCCATCTCGCGGGTCTGCTCGGCATCCTCGACACCCAGTTCGTCGTGCGGCGCGTCTCACAGCTGGCCCGCTGGGCGCGGGAACGCGGCCGCGGCGCGGGCGGCGACCAGCGCGGCCGGGGCGACCAGCGCGGCGGTCCCGGGGGCGACGGACCGCGGCAGCGCCACCGAGGCGAGCCGGAGGCCCATGGCGGCTCGCAAGCCCAGGGCGCCCCGGTGCCCCCGCGCGGTCCCGCCCTGAATCTGCGCAGCCCCGCCCATCGCGTCGAGCGCGAGCTGCTCAAGCTGGCGCTGCAACACCCCCACCTGGTCTCCCCGGCCTTCGACGCCTACGGCATCGACGTGTTCACCCCCCCCCCCGACGGCGGGGGGGGGCGGCGCGCAGAGGGCGCGGGGGGGGGGGGCGCGCCCGCGCGGCGCGGAAGGAGCCCGGGGGGGGGGGGGGGGCGC
>NZ_JBHYVB010000228.1:0-17435 GCF_042750115.1 Streptomyces sp. NPDC059455 | reverse complement strand
CGATGCCGCTGAAAAGAGTCCTCGTCCGGGTAACAAACGTGATGTGGATCGGGGGCCGACAATCGGTGCCAGGGCCGCCTGCCGCACATTCGATGAGGAGACCCGGGCAGCCTCGGCGAATGCTGGGAGCCGCAAACGCCCGTGCATGGGAGCGGCTGTCGCGGGACTGCTCTCACACCAGCAGATCGCCACGCTTTCCCGCGGTCTTCAAGCGTGAACACCGTCAACTCCACCGCCCTCAACATGTCACGGCCCACCGTGCTCGAGATCGTTTGAGCTCCGATCCACCGATGAAGTCAGTTACGGATGTCGTCCGAGCAGTGCGACAAGCCGGTCCAGGATAGGAGCTGACCTGGCTACGGAGACTTCGGGGCCGAAGGCGCCGCGCGCGCGGAACACATCAAGGGGAAGCGAGCGAAATAGATCGTACAGCGAGTTGCCCACTTCCTCGTCAATCACCAGCTTACGCCCTACCGTCTTGGCGATATCCCAGTTGTGAACGACGACCTCTTGCAGATTGATCAAGGCCGCTTGCGTTGCAGGGAAGGTCCCGAACGGGTAGGTCCGATCACCCTCGAACGCACCGGGATTTCGCCAGCTCGCCAAATTGGCGGCAGCCGCAGCATCCAGGTCCGAAATCAGTTGACACCCGATAAGACCGTCCTTGTCGTCCTCGTCCTCGTCAAACGCACCGACATGGTTGACGCGGGTGAACATCCAGGTGTCGGAGACAATATGGCCAAGGACGGCGCGCACATCCCAGCCCGGACACGGGGTCGGCATGGCGAAATCAGAAATGGCGAGATTCGCGACGCACTCCCGAGTCTGCTCGTAAGCATCCGCCAAAGCCTCGATGGTATCCATTGGAGCATCCCCACGCATAACTAACCTACGGCGCATGACTTGGCGAACTCAAAGTGCGCTTCCATCATTTATCTCGCCAATCCCGAAGTGATCATCCGAACGGCGCTTCGATAAACGATTGCTCTTCCGCTGGGTGCGCGACGCTTTCAGTCCAGAAGGTTCTCAGAGGACTAATCAAGCTTCATACACGATTTCACTCTTCAGCATACCGTCGAGAGTCCTTGTGTAGGCGGCCTGCATTTCAGTCGTCAGCCATTCGATCACCAAATACTCGTTCACCCAGGCTTCGATGACCCCGAAGCGATCACCACGCACAACATATTTCGCCTTCCAACCTTCCCTGGCGCACACCTTGAACACGGCATCCTTGGTGAGTTCGGTGCTCAGAGCAACGTGGCTAGCGGTTGGACGCAAGAGACCGTCCGAACGGCCCACCCATGGCTCATCTCCGTAAACCTGCGTAATGTTTGTCCCGCACGGAAACACTTCGACTGAAGACAAAGCACTCTTACCACAGAAGGCAATCCATGCGCCTGGCACCAATCGATCCAAAGGTGCGGCTGATCCCTGCCATAGCTCGGCAATTACCTTGGCTACACGCTCCGGCTCCTGAGCTTCGATGGATACATGGAAAATCATGCGATGCAACCCCTTCCGTGAAACTAAATGCGGCTACTACCACGATGGGAGCGGCGCCGACTAGTAGGTCGACTACGTCGATGCGCGGGGCCGCCCGGCGCATTAGGCGCGCAGAATCGACGAGTCAGACGCTGAGATGTAGGACGACAGACTGTTGCCTTCGCAGCGTGAACCCGCGAACGTAACCTGTTACGCGCAGCATATTCACTTTAGCCTTCGGCAACTAGTCCGCTTCACAAACAAAGTTTGCAGACCTGCGCATCGGCCGTCTGTCACCCATCGGGGTACTTTTACGGTCAACGGCAAGGTTCAGGCTCGCCTCGTTCTTTCGCGAGGGTCCGCCGACGGAGTCGGTGGACCCTCTTGCTTTCCGATTGGTAGGCAGGTCGGCGGTCCGGTTGGCGCGTCGGGTGGGCCGGTCCAGCCGGTGCAGATAGACGTTGCACTTCAACGGTGAAACCTCGTCCACGAGGACACGGAATCGACAGCGGGCTCTGCTCCGCAGTAGAGCCGGGGGAGGGCCTCCCCAGTTCCCGCTGTCACCGTCGCCATGTTCCATGTCCCATACGCCGGAGAGCCCTCCACGGCTGCATCTCAAGGATCTTCACCGATTTCATCGCCTTCGCCCCGATTTCGGGGGTTCGGCACCCCTGTCCCGCCCCGAGAAGATGACGTGGCGGCACCAGACGCCGAACGGTTCGGCCTGCCCCTCGGACACGGATTTCGGATTGAGCCGTTTCACGCGGCGTACGATGAGTCGGCCTGTGGTGTGGAACGCCTTCTTCTTGCTGGTGAACGCGGTGAAGGGAACCTCGGCGATCTCGGCGTCGGAGATCCAACGTTCCTCCTCGACGTCCCAGACGGCGGCGGCGAACGTGATCGGTATCCAGGCGTCCTCGGCGACGTGCGTGATCGCTTCGCGGATCTTCTCCCTGTTCGCGACCGAGAGCGAGAACCGTGCGCCGGCCTTGCGGCAGACGTCGACGACCTCGTGAGAGAAGTATGCGGAGTCCGCGCAGACGGTAATCTCCGCGGTGATGCCCATCGCCCGCACTGTGGCCGGTGCCCGCGCAGCAGACTCCCATCGCAGCTCAGCAGGCATCTCTTCCCATTTCTCCGTCCACAGGACGATCATCACGCGGCGGATCGGGGTGAGAAGTGTCGCCCGTTGAGCGTTAGCCTCTTCCAAGGTCATCCGGGGATGACAGCGGGAAGAGCCAGAAGCTTTTGCGAGGGGTTCGACACAGCGAGCCATACGGTCACTGAATGCGCACACCGGGTGCGCTTGCTGGCTTGGGTGTCCGTACAAGGCCGGGGCGAGCGATGCCGGCGGAAGGAGTACGGAAACGTAAGGAGATCCTGCGCTACAGGTCAACCCCGTGATGTCGGAGGCGACCGCGAAGAGCCACGAGCACTGACTTCCCTGTCGCAAGACGGTCTCCCCGGGGGTGGCGCGCGCCCGAGCCGAGCACCGGCGACATCCCAACCCGAACACCCCTTACCCAACAGGGAGCGTACATGTCCGTAAAGTTGATTTCGCACATCCCCGCACTCGGCAAACCGCAGGGCGCCTACTCGCCCGCGTCGAGCGGTACTGGGACTCTGTACTCGGTCGCTGGCCAGTTGGGAGGCTTGCCGGACGGGTCGTTGCCGGGCGACGGGAGCATTTTCGAACAGACCAAGCAGTCCTTCGCCAACGTGAGGAGCGTCCTCGACGGAATTGGGCTCACCTTCGCCGACGTGCTTCGGTTCAATACTTTCATCGTGGGCAGAGACTCCATCCCGGAGTTCATGGCCGCACGGCGTGAGGTCTATGTCGAGATCTACCCTGACGGGGAGTTCCCTCCTAACACCCTCGTACTCGTCCAGGGGCTCGTGGAGGAGCAGTTCAGCGTGGAGATCGAAGCCCTCGCCATCGCCTGAATCCGCGAGGTTCTGCCCGAGGGCGGACGACTCAATCATGGGGGTTCAGCGTGGCTGAGACGCGTCTCCGCGTTCAACGTCGGGTCCCCGGCATGGCCGGGCGGCCGCGCGATGCGCCTGTACCCTCCGGGGACCGACTGGATTCCGTTCCCCGGCCTCGCCAACCGTGATGGCCCGGGTCCACACCGAAGTTACGGGATCGTCTACTGCGCCCTGCTTCAATGTGCCGGGGTGCATCGTGCCCGACGACGTTCCACTCCCGGCACCATTGATGGCCTGCAGAAATCCCGGACCCACCTTTGCCCAACCGATCACCAGCAACGGTCAACCGACAAGCCGGCGCCATCGAGGCAGGATTCGACGGAGTCGAACTGCACGCCGCCTACGGCTACTTGCTACACCAGTTCCTCGCCCCCCAACTCCAACCTGCGCACCGATGAGTGGGGCGGCACGGTGGAAGGCGGGGTCCGGTTCGCGGCAGAGGCGGCCACGGCCGTGGCCGAGACCGTCGGAGCACCTCCCCGTCCGCCTGCGAGCAGGCGGACCATACAACGCACCCGACCAGACCACCTACTACGGCGGCACCGACAAGGAACACATCGACTACCCCTACCTGACCAGCCTGAGTACACGGCCTCTGGGAGGACTTAGGGAAGCACGCCCAAGGCAGACCCCCGGGAGGGATCACGGCCCGTCCCCGCACCTGTCCGTACTGTTGGCGGTGCCCATCGACAGGTGCCACACCGCGAGCCGGGCGCGGTACGTACCGTGCCCGCCGGGCGCGGCGGGGGTCGTGCCCTGGTGGTGACCGACTCGGTCTTCTCGATGGACGGCGACGCCGCGCCGCCGGCGGCGCGCTGCGCGAGCATCGCCAGCCGAACGGCGCCGCGCTCGGCCGGACATGCTGGGCCTACTATCGTTCGGGCGCCGGAGCGAGTGACGGTACGGCGCACCCCACATCCTCCGCACCTCCAAGAGCGACGTGCACATCGGAGTAAACGAGAGCTGGCATACGCCGAGGCCGAGAATCTGAAATTCAAGGAATAGGGATACAACCACAGAACGTCCTCGAGCCCGACTCTCCACGGGGGGTACTCGAGACGCGGCGGCCGCCGGGAGCATGCCCGAACCGGGTCGAGCCGGTCTCAGCGGCGCGTCGGCCCCTCGCGTACGAGGGCCGGCCGCAGCTGCTCCAGGAGTTCGGACCGCCGCCGGTGGTAGGCGTCGACGTTGTCCAGCTTGATCTGCTCGTAGCCGCGAACCATGTCGGGGAGTTCTGCCAGCTCCACCACGGCGTCAAGATCATTCGGCCGCACGGTGGACAGGGCTCGCAGGATGGTTTCGCGGTACTCCTGGATCAGCTCGCGCTCGACACGGCGGACCTCCGCGTAGCCGAAGAGGTCCAGGCGTGTTCCACGGAGCTTGCGCATCGCGCGGAGTGTCCGGAACACCGGGCGGAACCAGGGGCCCAGGCTGATCTTCCGTTCCATTCCGAGTGCTCTCAGCACCGGAGGATGCAGTCGGTAGGAGTACCGCGCCCCGCTACCGAAACGGGCCTCGATGTTCTGGGTCAGCGTCTCCTCGAGGGAGAGTCGGGCGACCTCGTACTCGTCCTTGTACGCCATGAGCTTGTACAGGTTGCGGGCGACCGTCTCGGTCACCTCGGTGGAGGCCGACCCGTGTCGGCGGACCCGCTCGACGAACTCCGCGTACGCCCGCGCGTATCGCGCATCCTGGTACTCGATGAGGTCCGGCACCCGGATGTCCAGCAGGCGTGCCAGTTCGGAGCCGGGCTCCGCGCCGACCATGGCCCGCACCCGCGCGGAGGCCGGGTGAACCTCCCTGAGGCCGGCCGACGGGCCGGGCGTGGAAGCGGCCTTGAACGCCTCGGGGTCTGCGACCAGCTGACGGCCCCGTCGGAATGCCTGGAGATTGCGTCGCACTGCCGTGCCGTTCAGCGTGATGGCGCGTTCAAGGGCCGCCGCGGTCAGCGGGAGCGCGCCGGTTTGGAAAGCCGCGCCGAGTTGGAGGATGTTGGCGTACTGATCGTCGTCGAACAGTGCCTCCGCCAGCGAGCGGGCGTCCAGGTACACGGCATGTGCGCTGACGGCGTCGATGGCCGAGCGGATACGGTTCTGCTCAGGGAACGTGACCGTGGGATCGATGATCATCCGGCCGTTGGGAATCTCGGTCGTGCTGACCACGGCGGTCGTCCGGTCCGGATCGGCCGCCGCCAGATACTGCGCATCGGCACCCACCAGCGCGTCGCAAGCCAGGTAGAGATCACACTCGGCAGTGGCGAGTTTCGCCGCCTGCTCCACCACCCCCGATGTGATCTTGACGTCCGACACCACGGCGCCGCCCTTCTGCGCCAGCCCCGTCTGGTCGAGCGTTCGCTCCGTCGGCATCCAGGGCGACGGCCGGACGTGCGGGCGCCCGATCGCGATAGTGCACTCAGCCGCGGCTTCACCGCCCGCCCCGAGGTGGACCCGGCAACCGGTGACCTGCATGCCATCGCCTACAACTTGCGCTTCAGCTCCCTCCGAGACGTGGGCGCGCTGACCGGTCGCGCGCACCGCTATGGATGGTTCGCCGGGGACAGCAGGGGCTCCCCCATAGACACGCTCCGACCTGCACCTACATTCCGCATCACCGATCGTGATGCACATCTGGTGCACAACCTTCCGAAGCCGAGGAACCCCAGCTGCGCGGAAGTCAACTTCGCCGATCATGAGTGCTGCCCTCCTCGTGTCTCCGGGGCTTTGTGTCGTGGCTACGATCAATCTGCCAGCGAAACGCCTGTCCTACCCGGTAAGCACCGCAGGCTACATCCGTCGCTCACCGAGGTCGTTGGGAGCTCCTCCGTTCACGCTCGGCTCGGGGTGTCAGGGCAACCTCAGGCAGGCCAGCAGGCGCTGCGATGCCGTACAGCTCCTCGAACGAGGCGGGAGCGTTCTCCCAGTCAACTTCCCAAACGAGGTAGCCGTACGTATCCAGCGTCTCGGCCAGTCGTGCGTGGCGCATGCGCGCCTGCACCTTGCGCGGCTCCAGCCCCGAGGCGACCAGCACGGCATCAGCAAAATGCCGGAGGTCCCGGAATGTGGCCTTCTTCGGGATCTCCACTCCTCGCACCCGAGCCCGCTCCTTCGCCAGGTCGAACGCCCGACACAGGGCGTTCTCTCGTACGGGCGTCCAGTACCTGGTTACTGTGACCAGGTCTCCGTACTCCTCAGGGACAGGGGGCAAACCTCGCTTTTCTCTCTTACGTAGCGCCGCAGCCGACAGAGGCGCTCGCCAACGAGCCATGTGCGCCTTGTACTTGTCGAGCAGGAAAGAACCAACATCGAGCACCGCTTGACTGGCTTCCGTCTTCAAGGGCAGTGCTTTCCCCCGTTGCCGCTGCTCCTCCACCAACTGCTTGCCCGCTGTGGTCTCCATGTCGAGACGCCGCACTCCAGCAGCTTCCATGGAGCGCAGAGCCTGCAACGCCCCGTACCAAATCAACAGTTCATATCGAGGATCGATCTCCTCGGCCAATGCGACCACATGTTTCCATGCCAGCCGCACTCCTCTGCCGATGCCTTTGGGAAGACGGATACCCGACACGGGGTTTCCCTCAAGATAGCCATCTTCTACCGCCATGGACAACATGGCCGACAACGCCTTCTTCACTCCGGAACGAGTAGTATCGGGTATCCCTCCAGCCTTTATCTCGGTGAAGAAATCTCGATACTCTCCGCGCTTTACGTCGCCTACCAAACGTGAACCCAAAACCGGTACAACTTTCCCTCGCAGCCGGTACCCGTATGTCTTAACGGTGCCCTCACGGCCTTCGTGTCGAGACAGGAAGGTCTCAACGTACTCAGCGATGGGCGGGGTACCGGAGCTGTTCTTTCGACCCCTGTGCGGGAACGGGTCTCGACCTTCCTCCACCGCAGCACGTTGACTGCGTTGAAATGCTAGAGCAACCGTCTTCTTGTTCTTCGGGAAGTTCTTTGACCGCTGACGTCCATTCTCGTCCCTCCAGCGCGCTTGCCACCGCTTCTCACACCCATGTTCGCCACTCGGTACCAGGCCGGGATGTTCGCGACACTCTGGCTCTCCGACCCTGGGCCGAGACTTGTGCCAGCGATCATAAGGCTCTTCCTTGGCCACTCGTCACCTCCTATCTAGCCCTCCGTCAGGCAGCCCGCGGCATGTTTTTGATGTACTGGGAAACATCTGATTCCCGATAACGCAGCGCCCGGCCTCCCATGCGGAGCGGTTCTGGGCCCCGTCGCTCCACCTCCCAGGTGCTTGCCCAGTTATAGAGCGTCTTGCGCTTCACGCCGAGTCGGTCCGCTGTTTCCTGTGCAGTTAACAGGCGCTCAGAATAGCCAGGGGATTTCGACAATGAAACCCTCCAAATTTTGGTCCCGCGCAGGCGGAAATCAAGCGAATGAATTTGACTCTCCTGGCACGCCGCTGTCGTCGACATGCCCACTGTAGGATCTTGAAGACTCCCAATCGGACGCGATTCAGGGGGCCATGGCCACGGTGAGGTCAGCGACACGAAATGAAGCGTCGACACAGCATGCCTTAGCGAAAACCGCGACTGGGGAATGGGCCAGTTTCACGGTGTCCCCGGCCGCCCGTCAGCAGGATCTCCTATATCGGCACTTTGCCGCCTCATCTGCGAAAGTCGCGCTTCAGCGAGAGTCTGGAACGGCGGGTTGAGGTCGATCCCGAGGTAGGAGCGGTCCAATTGGCATGCGGCCTGCCCGGTGGTGCCGGTGCCACTGAAGGGCGAGGGGCACCGCCCCGGTGCGCGGTGGACGCGGGATATTCCAGGCTCGGGTGCTTGTGCTGGGCGGCGTTGGTGCCATGGCCTGTGGAATGGGCGCACGACGGGTTGCCGCCGGTCCAGGTGCCGGTGCCGTAGTCGCGCAGTCCCCAGTACGGGGGCGAGGTGACCACGCAGTCCGCGCGATCGTCCGGGAGATTACGCAGCACCTCGACCGCATCCCCGGTGTAAAGGGTGACCGAATCATGGCGTAGTACGGGAAGATCACGCCGCGGCCCTCCCGTGCGAGACGGCCGCCCGCTCCCGGCGGCGCAGCGGACTGGGCCCATGCGGTGGAGCGGACAGCGCTGCGGCGGCGGTATGCCGTGGAGTCTGGAAGATCAGCACATCCTGGTGAGTGGGCAGCATGACCGGCTGTGCGAGGACTCGTTCGTGGCGAGCGACGCTGCGGCGCTGAGCCAGCGAGGCGCGCACTACGAGCCGGGAGTCGCGCAGCCCACTCAGGAGCGCGACGCACCGTTCCACCGGAAGCAGTCCGCCCGTCCGCCCGACACGCGCTACATGCCCCGGCAGGTCGAGCAGAGCATCGCGGCTGCGGTGCCGCGGGACCACAACGATCACGTAGCCGCCGGGCCGCAGCAGCGGTTGGCATTGGACCAGCAGCGTATGGAGTCGGTCAACGGCCGCGCCTTCCTCGGCGGTCGTGCTGGTACCCCGATCAAGTTCATCTGTCCGGTGCGCACGGGAGCGCAGAGGGGGACGCCAGGCGGTCAGGAGCAGGTCGCTGTGGCCGACCAGCCCGCCATTGCGTATGGCGCTCGCGTCGGGTGGGCCGTCGAGCACCATTCCATCCGGCACGGCGCCGTCACGCTTGGCGGCGGTGACGTTGGCACGTGCCGTGGTACGCCACCGGTGGTGGCGGGCAATCCCGATGGCATGTCGTCCGGCGCACAGGGCCTCGACCAGGACCGTGCCGGCTCCACAGTCGGGGTCGACCACGGTGTCGCCGGGGCGGGTGTACGCAGCGATGGCGTAGGCGGCGATGGCCGGAGGCATACGGGCAGGATCCTGGGCGGTGGCGGACACGTAGGGGCCGCGTGCCAACTGGAGGGAGCCGTCGTGCTGTCCAGTGGGCCACACCGAGAGTGGAAGGCCCACCCAGCACAGCGGCGGGAATTGGTGAGCCATCAGCGCCCCTCCCCAGCTTCGGCGTCTGCCTCAGCCCGGGGACGTGCGAACAGGTACAGGTCGGAGTGGATGCGCATGTGGCGCGCCTGCGATGCGTCGGTCCAACGTTGCGAGAGCGGGGTTGTCGCCTCGCGAGGCGGTGGTGCGGTCAGGCCGCTGCGACGGATAGGGGTCTCCAGCAGGACTACGTGATCGAGGGCGATGAGCCCCGCGCGGTGCGCGGTGTGCGTCAGCAGGCTGCCGGGGTCGATCAGGCGCCCCTGTTGATGGTCACTGTGGGTGATGAATGCCAAGGTCCCGTTCGGCGTCAGGAGATCGTACCAAGGGGTGTCGGCGACCCAGTCGGGGTCTCGTGGGTCGACGAAAGTGATCACAGTGTCGTAGTGATCCGGACTGACTGCGGTCGCGTTCGGGTCCGCGGGCAGGTCGGCTTGAGTCGGTGTCGGGTCGGGCGGCTGCGGGAGGAGTCCGAACCCCGACTGGTGGGTGGGTCCGGATTCGGACAGCGGGCCCCTGCCGGACGGAGCGATACACACATGGAGGGTGCGGTTGAGTCGGGCCGCGGTCTGGGCCGCGTCGGTCAGCCCGGTCAGCAGACCGGATCCTGACTCAGCCGAGCCCGAAGGGAGTTCTCGTCCGGCCGTGGATTCACCGTGGCGGGTGGGCGGGGCGAGGAGCAGTACCCGCTGCCCGGGTTCGCTGTAGAGGGCGACGATCTTGACGATGGCGCCCAGAAGCCACCCGGGGAGGGTGTCCGCATCCGGGTGGCTCTGCTCCAATGCGACCGGCCAGACCGACCCGGGGCGCACCCAGCGTCCCAACAGCGCGCCTCGGGGTGAACTGGCCTGGGCGCCCCCGCCGCCCCGTCGGTCAAAGGGGTCGTACTGCTGATGTCCTTCTCCACCGTGGGGTGGCCTGGCGCCTCGTCGGTTGCTTGTCATACCCGTTCTCCTGGGGTCCGTAGCACTGCGTGGACACCGGAAAAGACCGGGTTCGGGGCCAGTTTTGGACACCGCCGAGCCGAAGTCACCCATCCGCCCCTCAGGGTCGCGCCCTGCCGAACGCTCTCTTGGGATTCTTCGTCAGCATGCCGATGGGCGGAAAAGCCGGTGCCTCACCGGACTCCAGGCAGCACCTCTGCGGCGCTCCATATTTTCTTCGGGGAATCTTCCACTCCCCGAGCCCCCGGGTGGCGAAAGCACGACCCGGCGCGCCCGGTCTCACTGGCTTGCCGCACGACCAGGGGACACCTACTGAGCACATAAAGCAGCAGGTCAAAGTAGCTTAAGAGGCGACTAAGGGCGTGCGTTCAAAGCCGTTCCCCACTTCCTCCGCGCGACCGCCTTCATTGTCGCGCTTAGGAACTCTTTAGCAATTTTGACGGCACACAAGGCCGAACGTCTTGTTGCCCTCTTGGTGATTTCTTGTCGGCGACCTGAATCCATTGATGCGTCGTTTCCACCTCTTGTGTGAAGGAGAGCGTTTCATGGCTGGCAGGCGTCACGCTCATCACTCGAACCGCCGTCAAGTCCAACAGTTGCCGCTTGATACCGCTCGGCAGTGCTTTACCTGGCTGGTGACCGGGCCGGATCCCCTGTCGGTGGACGGCCGGAAGTTTTCCGGTCTGCCCAACCGCCTGGTGCCGTTGAACGAGTTGCGGAGCCGCATGCTGCGGTGCCGCTGCTCTCGCCGGACCCGCGACGCCGTGTGGGCTCATCTGGTGCAGCGCTCCCGGGAGGAAGGCGCCACCTGGACTCTGGCGTGCACCGGGATGGCGCTGCCCGCCCTGGCAAGCACCTCGCGATGGCTGGCGGCCCGGTATCCCGGGGACGCGTTCGACGTCCACGCGGAGGTCCTCTCCGGCTTTCTGTCCGCCTTGTCAGACATTGATCTGAACCGGCCGCGGGTGCTCGTGCGGCTGCGGTGGGCGGCCTATCGAGCCGGGTACGCCGCCCTGGCCGAAGCCCTGGACGCGCCCACACCGGTGGCCTCCGGCTTCCGTTCCTCTCCGCCCAGGCTCCCGTGGGGGCACCCGGACCTCGTTCTCGCCCAGGCAGTCCGTCAGTCGGTCCTGACCCGGACCGAGGCTGACCTGATCGGCGCGACCCGACTGGAGGAGTCCGCCATCACCGGCTGGGCGGTCGCGAATCGGACTACGACCGACGCGGCCTACAAGGCCCGCCAACGCGCCGAGCGCCGTCTGGTCGCTTTCATACGCGATCAAGCCCTGGACACCGACCCGAACGACCCGGTAGCCGCCAGCGTGCTGGCCGACCCCGACCGGCCTCCCCGACAACTCCGCACAGGCTCGTCACACTCCGTTAGCAATTCGCCGGACGACGCGGCACAGAAAGCTCCGGATCCCCTGTCCAATTCGCGGCCCGAGACCGGCCTTCTCAGGTGCGGGGGGAGTTCGCCCGCCGCATCCTCCAGGCCATCTTCGGAGGTGCCCCGATGCGCCTGACATCACCGCCGTCCCACCGCTGCCGACGCGACCGCACCGCCCGTGCCGACCGCAGCAGCCAGCGACGCCTAACTACGTGGGCGGGGCGGTTCCTGCTGATCGTCTGCCTCGTTGTCGCGGTGTCAATCCTGCTGACGTCGGCGGCGCAAGCCGAGCCGGTACAGGTCCAGGCGCTGGCCAAGTCGATCAACACGGTCCTGGACAACCTGCGTAGCTGGCTCATGGGCATTCTGGCAGGTCTGGCCACCGTGTTCCTCACCGTCGGGGGTGTGCGGTACATCCTGGCCGCAGGCGACCCGGGTGAAGTCGAGAAAGCCAAGTCTTCCTTCAAGAGCGCCGGCTACGGGTATGGGCTGGCCACCCTGGCGCCGCTGGTGGTGGAGATCTTCAAAGGGATCGTGGGTGCCTGATGCCCGCCGCCCCGCCACCCCCTCCGCCCGTGGCCCGCCGGCACGGCGAGCTCCGCACAGCCTCCGGAGCACGCCCTCACCGGCCAGTGGTCCGGATACGGTCCCTGAGTTCGGGCTTCGTGGTGGTGGTCATCGCGGTGCTGTTCGGCTGGCTCCTGGCGTCGGGTGCGCGAGCCGCACCTGACGCCCCCGCCCCTGAACCTTCCGGCACCGCCTCAGCCGCGCCCGGCAGTCCGGCGCCGAGTTCGCCGTCGTGGGGCTCATCACCAGGAATTCCTCACGTCCCCACCGCACCGCCTTCAACGACGGAGAAGGACCCGTGTGCTTCTCCGTCGAGCGGGTCGTCGCCGTCGGACTGCATTCCGCAGCCCAGCAGCAGCGGCGACGCCAGCTCCGTTCCGCTCCCGACCGAAGAACCGGACGGCGACGACGATGACGGAGGCGGTCCGGGCGGTGTCGTCGGCTGGATCGTCGACGGCATCAACGCCGCCATCACCGTCTTCTTCAAGGGACTGGTCACCAAGGCGCTCAACCCGCTGCTGGACCTCCTCGGCAAAACCCTGCTGTCCACCCCGACCCTGGACCAACTGCCCCGCATCGGCGAGCTGTGGTCGAACTCCTGGCACATCATGCTGGCCTGCTACGGCATGCTCATCATGATCGCCGGGATTGTGGTGATGGCCTACCAGTCCGTCCAGACCCACTACTCCATCAAGGAGATCGCCCCGCGCATCATCCTGGGCTTCTTGGCCGCAGCCCTGTCCCTGTTCGTCGCCAACAAGGCCATCGCCACCGCCAACGCCCTGTCCCGAGCCGTGCTCGGTGAGGGCGTGGACGAGGACAGCGCCGCGAAGACGCTGCGCAACCTGATCCTCAGCTCCATCAACGGCGGCATCTTCGTCATCTTCATGCAGGTGTTCATCGCCGGGATGCTGGTGGCCCTCCTGGTCACCTACGCCGTACGGGTCGCCCTGACCATGATCATGGTCGCCGGAGCGCCCCTGGCTCTGATGTGCCACGCCCTGCCGCAGACCGACGGCGTCGCCCGCTGGTGGTGGCGCTGCTTCTTCGGCCTGCTGGCCGTCCAACTCGCCCAGTCCCTGACCCTGGTCACCGCCCTGCGCGTGTTCCTGGACCCCGACGGCTTCACCCTGCTCGGCCCCAACAAATCAGGCCTGGTCGACCTCATCGTCTCCCTGGCCCTGATGTACATCCTCTTCAAGATCCCCTTCTGGATTCTCGGCTCTCTCCGCGGCAGCCACCGGCGTTCCTTCACCGGGAGCCTGGTGCGCACCTACATCGCCGCCCGAACCTTCGGAGCACTGCGCGGCATGAACTCAGTCAGCGCCGCTGGTGCGGCATCGCGGTCCCGCACTGGCAGGAACAGCACACCCATCCCCGCTCGGACCCGCCGCAGCACGCGGGCGGCCAGCCCACCGATGATCCGGCGTCGCCCGCCCGGACCGGCCCTGTTCCGCGAACCCGTACCCGGAGCAACCCCGCGGTTCGGTCCGCAGATCGGCCCGCCGGGCATGCCCACCTTCCGCACCCCCACCGGCCCATCCGACGACGGCTCGGCCAGCAGGCGCCCGCCCCCCACGCCCCGGCCCACGATGCCACCCGGTTCACCCACCTTCCGCGCACCCGGATCCGGCACACCCCCACCCGCCCGAGCAGGCCGCCCCACCACGCCCCCGGGCCGACCTTGGTTCCAGCCGCCCACCGATCCGTCCCCCACACGGCCCCGACGGACACGTGATCAACCCGCTCCGGTGACCTTCCGCCCGCCAGTGCCGGCTCCCACCGCCCCGGTCCCGCGGAAACGCACCAGTGCGCCGCCTCCACCACGCTTCAGCTCCCCACCCCCTCATAACCAACCATCACCCCGCCAAGGACGGCGCAGGAACTGAACGAGGTGACCCGCGATGACCCAGCCGGTACGCATTCCAGCCGACGTCGACCGTGAGGACACGGTTCTGGCGAACCTGACCGCCCGCCAACTGCTCATCCTCTCGGTGGCCGGCACCGTGCTCTACGGCACCTGGACAGCCACCCGCGACGTGGTGCCGCTGGCAGTGTTCGCAGTCGTGACCGTCCCCATCGCGGTGGCCATCACCCTGCTGGCCCTCGGGCGGCGGGACGGTATCTCACTGGACCGGCTGGCCCTTGCTGCCATCCGCCAGCGCATGAGCCCCCGCTACCGGGTCGCCGCTCCCGAAGGCATCCACCGCGCCCCCGCCTGGCTGGCCGACCGGGCCGCCCACAACTCGCAAGATCTCAGCGCCAAGGGGGGCATTGTTCCGGCAGCGCTGGAGCTTCCCGCCGAGGGCGTCACCGAGGCCGGTGTGGTCGACCTCGGCACGGACGGGGTCGCCGCACTGGCCGTGTGTTCCACCGTCAACTTCTCCTTGCGCACCCCGACTGAACAGGAGTCCCTGACCGCCGCGTTCGGCCGCTATCTGCATTCCCTCACCGCGCCGGTTCAGGTACTGGTGCGCGCCGAGCGCCTGGACCTGACGGGACAGATCAGCGAGCTCCGCGAGCAGGCCCCCACACTGCCGCACCCAGCGCTGGAGGAAGCCGCCCGCGAACACGCGGACTATCTGGCCCAGCTCAGCGCCCAGAGCGATCTACTGCGCCGCCAAGTGCTGCTCGTTCTACGCGAACCGCTGGGACCGCAGGGTGCGGTCGACGGGCTCGGCGGCGCCTCACCACTAGCGGCTTTCACCCCCCGCCCGCGGCACCGGGACGCCGCGCGCCCCTCGGCGGAGGCAGCGCGCGGGGCGGCGGAAGCCCGCCTGGTGCGGCGGCTCGGCGAAGCCGTTGATCTTCTGAGCCCGACCGGGATCGTCGTCACCCCGCTGGACGCCGGGCAGGCCACCGCTGTGCTGGCCGCCGCATGCAACCCCGACAGCCTCGTCCCCGTCTCCTCCCACCTCGCCGGAGCGGACGACGTGATCACCCTCGCCCCGGCCCCCGAAGACGACACCGCCCTGCGCACCTTCGAACGCCCGGACACATCCGCCCCAGAGAGCGACGAGACCGAACACGGCCGGCCAGCAGGGAGGGAATCGCGATGATCCGCAAACGTGCTGGCCGTTCACGCGCCTCACGTCGGGAGGCGCCCGCGGCAAGCGCTGGTGCCTTCACTCCCGATGCGCTGGCTGTCAGCCCCCGGCGGCTGGAAATCGGCGGCGATCAGGTGGCTTCCTTCGCCATCACCGGCTTTCCCCGCGAGGTCTACCCTGGTTGGCTGCAACCTCTGCTGACCTACCCGGGCCGGTTGGACGTCAGCGTGCACATCGAGCCGATCGACCCGGTCACTGCTGGCACCCGCCTCAAGCGGCAGCTCGCCAAGCTCGAATCCGACCGCCGCTACACGGAGCAGAAAGGCCGACTGCTCGACCCGCACGTGGAGGCCGCCACCGAGGACGCCTACGAGTTGTCCTCCCGGGTCGCCCGCGGCGAAGGCAAGCTCTACCGCCTCGGGCTCTACCTGACCGTGCACGCGACCAGCGCCGAGGAGCTGGCCGAGGAGGTCGCCGCCGTCCGCTCGCTGGCGGCGAGCCTGCTGCTGGACGCCAAACCGACCAGCTACCGCAGCCTGCAAGGCTGGGTCACCTGTCTGCCCATGGGCCTGGACCTGATCCGCATGCGCCGCACCTTCGACACCGCGGCGCTCTCGGCGGCGTTCCCGTTCACCAGCCCCGACCTGCCCCCGAGCGACCCCACCTCCGTCGCCGCCCCCACCGGCGTGCTGTACGGGTACAACATCGGCTCCCAGGGGCTGGTGCACTGGGACCGCTTCGCCCTGGACAACCACAACTCCGTCATCCTCGGCCGCTCCGGCGCCGGCAAGTCCTACCTGGTCAAACTGGAGCTTCTACGTTCGCTCTACCGCGGCATCGAGATCCACGTCATCGACCCGGAGGACGAATACGCCCGCCTCACCCAGGCAGTCGGCGGCACCTACGTCCACCTCGGCGCCGAGCAGGTCCGCCTCAACCCCTTCGACCTGCCCGTGCACACCCGCCCCGACGGACGGCGTACCGCACCCAAGGACGCTCTCGTACGCCGTGCCCTGTTCCTGCACACCGTCATCGGCGTCCTGCTGGGCAGCACCTTGCGCCCCACCGAGCGGACCGTACTGGACCGGGCGATCACGGCGACCTACCAGCGCGCGGGGGTCACCACCGACCCGCGGACCTGGACCCGCCCAGCCCCGCTGCTCGCCGACCTGGCCGCCGTTCTGGAACAGTCGAAGAACCGCACAGCACAGGACCTGGCCGCCCGACTGGACCCGTACGTACGCGGCACCTTTTCCAGTCTGTTCGACGGCCCCACCACGAGCAAACCCGAAGGCCACCTCGTCGCCTTCTCCCTGCGCGACCTGGCCGACGAGCTCAAAGCCATCGGAACGCTGCTGACCCTGGACGCGGTATGGCGACGGGTGTCCAACCCGCCCCTTCGCCGCCCCCAACTGGCCGTCGTGGACGAAGCCTGGCTGCTGATGCAAGAACCCGCGGGAGCCGAGTTCCTGTTCCGTATGTCCAAGTCCTCCCGCAAACGCTGGGCAGGCCTCACCGTCGCGACCCAAGACGCGGCCGACATCCTGGGCTCCGAACTCGGCAAAGCCATCGTGTCCAACGCCGCCACTCAAATCCTGCTACGCCAGGCCCCACAGGCCATCGACGAGATCACCGCCACGTTCAACCTCTCCGACGGTGAGCGGCAGTTCCTGCTGTCAGCCGACCGCGGCCAAGGCCTGCTCTCCACAGGAACCCAACGAGTGGCCTTCCAGGCGATCGCCTCACCCACCGAACACCGCCTGGTGACCACCGACCCTGCCGAACTCGCCTCCATGGCCGAATCCAGCGGTTTCGCAGAGGCCGAAGAACCATACCTGGACCTCGACCACGCCGAGGCGGCAGACAACTTCGCGGATCACAACGGCGATCACGTCGACCTCGGTATCGCCTGACCCACCTCTCCGAGCGATCACGTCACTGCAGATGCAGTCGTACAGCCTCCAATACCGCAGCTCCAGAGCCAGCGACGCCTCACTTGCTCTTGTCGACGACCGCGTAATTCCCCAGCTGCGGCGCCACTTTCCCCAGGCAAGCGTTCGAACGCGCGGTGAGTCTGATGGCGGCCCGCCCGCCTG